>JBEIQK010000088.1:0-13341 GCA_040376505.1 Alphaproteobacteria bacterium
GGCACCGTTCTGGTGCGAGAGTCAGTCTACCCCAGGAGCTACTTTTTCTGTTTGCCCCAGTTGGGGTCATTGCGCGGGTTCCACAGTCGGCTGGCATCCCCGGTGATCGTGGAGGGCACCGCGATGCGCTCGCCGCGGCTGTGCTTGTCGAACAGGTTCTGGCTCGACGACACACCATTGGCCGCCCAGGTCTGGCGCACCGCATGAACGCCGTTCGACCCCAGGTTGTGGGCGTCGGCGCCGCCGTAGGGCCCGTCGTAGTCGATGTAGAGCGCGTTGGCGTCGGGATCACGATGCCGGCCAGAGAAGCCCATCTCGGGCAGGCGGGGATGCGGCCGGCCGTGGGTGATCGTGTCGGCCTCGTCGGCCCACATCACATAGCGCGGGCCCTTCGGCAGGTCGGCGGCGACGTTGCCGTGCATCTCGACGAAGAGGTGCTTCGCCAGCAGGCGATCGACCTCGGCCTCGGCCTGATCGGCGGCCTTGCCGGCCCGCACCCGGGTGTCGATCATCTGTTTGCGCACGATGGCGATGGCGCGGCTGCCGGCGATGGTCGAGTCGCTGTAGAGGATGGCGTGGACATCCTGCGGCTCGGCGCCGGTGAGGGCCGACTTGAGGAGGGTCACGAGGCTGCCCAGCAGGGCCGTGGACTTCAGTCCCCCGCGCACGGCCATGGCCGCGGCGTAGTCGATCGAGTCGGCGCCCTGAAAGCCCGCGTCGGCGTTGGTTCCATTGTGCAGGTGAACCATCGGCTGCCCGAGGGTCTGGGCGTAGTAGGCGGTGCGGCGGCTGGCCTCGGGCTCGGGCGTGTTGAGCCCGGGCGAGAAGATGCGTAGGGTCTGATCTCCTGGCGCGGTCTCGCTCTTCGGCCCGAAGGCGTAGCGCTCCATCAGCCAGTCGCCGAAGCGCAGGCCCTGGGCTTTCGCCTCGGCGAGGGCCTTGTCGAGCGGCACCGCGCCACGGCTCTTCGGATCGGTGAGGGTGCCATCCCGCTTGATGTCGCCGCGGCCCTGCCCCATCACGCGCTGGAGGACTTCCCCGCCCGTCTGGGCGGCGCCGCGGAGCCGGTCACCCAGGTTGGGCTGGGCGAGCCGGCTCTGCTGCTGGGCGTTGGACCGGGCCGCAGGCGCAGGCGCGGCTCCCGGGAGTTGAGCGGGTTGCGCGGTCGACGCGGGTTGAGCGACTCGGCGGGCAGGCATCCAGCACCTTTTGAGGTCCGGCCGATTCTACCGATCGGTCGGTGTCGAAGGCGACGAGAACGGCGCCTGTCACGCACTTGTCATGCAGGCCTGGGCCAGGCCCTGCGGTGCCTTCGCGGCCATCCGGGCCCCCGCCTCGCGCGCTACAAGACCCCATGGCCCGCCGCCGCCTCGCCACCGCCGCCGCCCTCCTCGGCTTGTCGCTGCTTGGCTGGCTCCTGCCGCGTACGGCGCTGCGCGACCCCACGCCCACCACCTGGGTCGTCGATCGCCGCGGCGCCTTCATCGGTGAGCGCCCCGCCGATCCCGACGGGGGCATCGGCTACTGGCCGGTCGATCCGGTGCCCCCGCGCGTCGCCGCCGCCACCCTGGCCCTCGAAGACCGCCGCTTCGACCGGCACCCCGGCGTAGACCCCCTGGCGATCGGCCGGGCCCTGGTGGGCAACCTGCGGGCCGGTAGCCGCACCAGCGGCGCCTCGACCCTGGCCATGCAGCTCGCCCGCCTGCAGCGCCCCGGGCCCCGCAGCTACCTGCGCAAGGCCGGCGAAGCGCTCGTCGCGGTCGGCCTCACCCTTCGCCACGGCCGGACTGCGGTGCTGGGCGCCTACCTGCGCCAGGCCCCCTACGGAAACAACATCCACGGCGTGGCCTTCGCCGCCCGGCGCTACTTCAACAAGCCGGTCGAGGATCTGTCCTGGGCTGAGGTCGCGCTGCTGACGGCCCTGCCCCAGGCCCCCTCTTTGACCAATCTGTACACGATGGAGGGTCGGGAGCGGGCCACCCAGCGCGCCCGCCGCATCCTTGGGGTCCTCGAAGCGCAAGGGTGGCTCAGCGCCATCGAGGCCGAGGCCGCCCGGGTGGATCTCAGTCGACTGACCATCGTGGCCAAACCCCAGCGCCACCCCGACCTGCTCCACACCCTCGTCGACGCGCCCGCCGGCGCCACCCTGCTTCGCCTCAGCCTCGACCGCGACGATCAGCACGCCATCGCCCTCATCGCCCGCAAGGCGGTCGAGAGCTGGGCGCTCCGCGGCGCCGGCAACGCCAGCGTGATGGTGGTCGATCGACAGACCGGCCAGGTGCGCGTCGCCGTCGGCTCGGTCGACTACTGGAGCCTCGACGCCGGCGCCATTGACTACAGTCGGGTGCGCCGCAACCCGGGCAGCACGCTCAAGCCCTTCGCCTACGCCGCCGCCCTCGACCTCGACCTGCTGCAGCCCAATACGGTGCTGGCCGACCCGCGCCTCGGCCCGGCCGGCATCGCCAACGCCGATGGCCGCTTTCTGGGCCCCCTGCTGCCGCGTCAGGCCCTGGCCAACTCCCGCAACGTGCCGGCCGTCGCTTTGGTGGAGCAGATCGGACTGCCGCGCATGTTGGGCCTGCTCGGCCGGCTCGGCCTCAACCCCCAGCACAAGGGCCTCGACGCGGTCGGCGCCGGCCTCGCCCTGGGCGGCCTGCCGGTCTCTCTGCGCGAGCTGGTCGGCGCCTGGATGACCCTCGCCGGCGACGGGCGCCTGCGACCCTTCGTCGATCGGGCCGACCAGGAGGCCGTCGCCGGCGAGCGGGTCTTCTCGGAGCGCGCCGTGGCCCAGGTGAGCCGCTGGCTGGCCGATCCGCTGGCCCGACTGCCCACCTTTCCGCGCATGGGCCCCGCCGAGTACGCCGCGCCGATCGCGATTAAAACGGGCACCAGCGGCGACTACCGCGACGCCTGGGCGCTGGGCATCACCCCCACCGCGCTGGTGGGGGTCTGGGTCGGCAACGCTGCCTGGCGGCCGATGGCGTCCCTCTCCGGCTACACCGCCGCCGCCGAGATCCTGAGCCGGGTGGTGCGCCACCTCCACCCCGACCTCGGCCGCGGCTTCGCGGATCGGGCCCTGCCGCCGCCGCCGGGCACCCAACCCGTGGCCCTCTGCCCGCTCTCGGGGCAGCGGCCGGGCCCCCGCTGCGACCGCCAGGTCGTCGAAGACCTGCTCCCCGCCGAGGTCCCTGCGCAGGCCTGCTCGGTTCATCGGGCGGCCCAGGTAGACGCCCAGACGGGCGGACCGCCGAGCCCGCGCAGCCGCGCGGTGGTGACGCGCACGGTGATCGCCCTGCCGGCCGAGTACGCCGCCTGGCAGCAGGCCCAGGGCTGGCCGGCGCCGCCCCAGGTTGGCCCCGTGGGCGAGACCATCACTCTGCGCTTGCTGGCCCCCGCCGATGGCACCGTGCTGATGCCCGATCCCGAGGCCCCGGCCGGTGGAGGCACCTTGGAGTTGGCGGCCAGCGCCGACCCCCCCGTGCCGAGCCTCGTCTGGCTGATCGACGGCGAGCCCTTCGCCGAGGTGCCGCATCCCTACACGCTGCGCTGGCCCTTGCAGCCGGGCCGCCACCGCATCGCCGCCCAACTGCCCGGCGCGCCGGTCTCCACCGCGGCGGTCACGGTCACCGTTCACCGCTGAGCCAGTGGCGCGGGGGCCTCAGCCTTCGGGGTCGATGCCCAGGGCCCGGAGCTGCGCCGCGAGGCGAGCCGCCCGGGCCTCGGCGGCGTCGGCGCGCTGCTTCTCGGCGTCGGCGCGGAGCTTAGCCGCGAGGCGGGCCACACGGGCCTCGGCGAACTCGGCGCGCTGCATCTCGGCCTCGGCGCGCTGGCGCTCCTGTCGGGCGCGCTCGGCCGGCGTGGGCACCCACGCTCCCGACGGGGTCATCCAGCGGAGGTGCGGGATCTCGCCGTGGGGGCTGTCATCCCAGCGCACGCCCAGCCGAAGCTGAAGCTGCTCGCAGTCGACGATCGGGTCCTCGCTGGCGGGATCTGGGGGGATCACGACATAGGCCGGCGCCCGTTGAGAGAGGCGGTAGCCCTCGAGTCGACCGTCCACGGGGTCGAAGAGGTAATACTCGCTCACCTTGAGCGTCTGGGCGTAGATCTTCATCTTTTCGGTGCGATCGGTCTCTTCAGTGACTTCGCTGAGCAGCTCAATGACGACGCAGGGGGTGATGTTCTCTTGCCAGACCACCCAGGACTTGCGGGGGCGGGTGCTGGTCGGCCGCGCGACGAAGACATCCGGCCCGACAAAGTCGTTTTTTATGAGCTGGTCGGCGCTGAAGTAGAGGGCCAGGTTGCCCCCCACGAAGGTGTCGGTGACGCCCTGGTCGGCCAGCCAGTCGGCGAGAGAGTCGATCAGCTCATTCATCCCGCTCCGATGCAGGGTGGTTTCCATCTGAGGTCCGAAGTCATAAGGCAGCTCGTCTTCTCCCGGCAGGTACAGGTCGAGCGGCTGCAGAGGGATCGGCGCGCGCCGCGGGTTGGCAGACATCGACAAGCTCCCCAATGCGGATGGGTGCGAGCCTAACCGGTGGCGATCCGCGAAGGCAGGCCCCCCGGATCGCCCCGCGCCGCCGGGATAGGCCCCCAAACCCAACGGGGAAGCGCCCCGCGCCCACCCGTGTTGCCACCCGGCTCACCCAAGGGAAGACCGTGACCCTGCCCCTCTCCGACATCGAGGCCCGCGTCCGCGAGGTCCATCCATCCTTGCGCGCCGTCCGTCAGGCCGTCGGATCCGTCATCGTCGGCCAGTCCACGATGGTCGACCGCCTGCTCATCGGCCTGCTCACCGACGGCCATGTCCTGCTGGAAGGCGTGCCCGGCCTCGCCAAGACCCTCACCGTGCGCACCCTCGCCCGGGCCTTGGACCTCACGTTCAAGCGCATCCAGTTCACCCCCGATCTGCTGCCCGCCGACGTGATCGGCACCCAGGTCTACAACCCCCGCGACGCGGGCTTCACCACCCACAAGGGCCCCGTCTTCACCAACATCCTGCTGGCCGACGAGATCAACCGCGCGCCGGCCAAGGTGCAGAGCGCCCTGCTGGAGGCGATGCAGGAGCGGCAGGTGACGATCGGGGCGGAGACCCACCCCCTGCCCGCCCCCTTCCTGGTGCTGGCCACCCAGAACCCGATCGAGCAGGAGGGCACCTACCCCCTCCCCGAGGCCCAGGCTGACCGTTTTCTCGTCAAGGTGAAGGTGGGCTACCCCAAGAAGAGCGAGGAGCGCGAGATCCTCACCCGCTCCAATCAGCCCGAGCCCACCGTGGATCCCGTGATGGGCCCCGCCGAGCTGGCCCGCTGCAAAGAGGTGCTGGGGCTGCTGCGCATGGAGGCGGTGGTCGCCGACTACATCGTCGAGCTGGTGCACGCCACGCGCTTCCCCGCCGAGGTCAAGCTGCCGGTCGCCCGCTTCATCGAATTCGGCGCCAGCCCCCGCGCCACCCTCGCCCTGGCCAAGGCCGCCCGCGCCCACGCCCTGCTCGCCGGCCGCGGCTATGTCACCCCCGACGACGTCAAGGCGGTCGGCCTCGACTGTCTACGCCACCGCGTGCTGCTCAACTACGAGGCCGAGGCCGACGGCGTCGGCGTCGAGTCGGTGATCGAGTCGGTCTTCTCCCACGTCCGGACCCCCTGAGCCATGCTCACCCCCGACGAGCTCAAGCAGATCCGGCGGCTGCATCTGCAGCTCAACCGCCGGGTCGACTCCCCCTTCGCCGGGCAGTACCGCAGCGCCTTTCGGGGCAGCGGCATGGAGTTTGAGGAGGTCCGGCCCTATGTGCCCGGCGACGACGTGCGCCACATCGACTGGAACGTCACCGCCCGGGCCAGCGCCCCCTTTGTCAAACAGTTTCGCGAAGAGCGCGAGCTGACCCTGGTGATCGTGCTCGATCAGTCCGGCTCGCTGCGGGTTGGCGCCGGCGGCCGCGACGGCAAGACCGACAAGCGCCTGCAGCAGGCCCGCCTCGCCGGCGCCCTGGCCTGGGCCGCGGTGCGCAACGGCGATCGCGTGGGCATGCTGCGCTTCACCAGCGAGATCGAGGAATTCCTGCCGCCGCGAAAGAGCCGCGGCCAGGCCTGGGCCATCGTCCGCGCCGCCTACGATCCGCCGCCCGCCCGCCGGGGCACCAACCTCACCCTGGCCCTGGAGCGCCTCGGCCGCTCCCTGCACCGCCGAGCGGTGATCTGTATTCTCAGCGACTGGGTCGCCGACCCCTGGGATCGCGCGCTCCAGGGCCTCAGCCAGCGCCACCACACCAACGCCTTCCTCCTCCACGATCCGCTGGAGAGCGCGCTGCCCGACGTGGGCCTCATCGAGCTGGAAGACGCCGAGACCGGGGCGGTGCGCCTCGTCGACGCCAGCGCCATCACCGCCCGAGAGCCGCTCGACGCCCGCGTGCGTCGCCTGCGGCGGGCCGGGGCCTGGGCCACCGCCGTGTCCACCGCCGACGACCCCTTCTCGGCCCTGCTCGGCCACTTTCAGCGCCTGGAGCGCACCCGTTAGCCGCCGCAGCAGTCGCCCGAGGCGTTGGCCAGGGCGCCTGTGCCATAGCTCAGGCCGAATTCGGTGATCAGCGTGCCGCCGTTGGTGTAGATGCCCCAGTCGGCCGATCCGTAGAGGGTGGCCCGGGCGAGGGTGAGGGTGCCGCCGGTCATGTGAATCAGACCCCGGGCCGTGCCGCCGCCGCCCCAGGCCAGCACCACATTGCGCAGGGTGTTGGTGGCGCTGGCGCCGGGGCCAAAGCGCACCGCCCCCCAACTGCCCGGCAGCTCGGCGTCGAGGGGCCCGAAGGTGATCGGCGCATCAACGCTGCCCTCGGCGACGAAGGTGGCGGCGCCGCCATTGGGGGAAATGAGCAGGTCGCAGCCCTCGGCAAAGCGCAGGGCCGAGCCCGGCGAGAGGGAGAGGGCGGCCGGCGCGTCGGCGGTGCCCTCCACCACGAGGTCTCCGCGCACGTTGACCGGCGCAGGCAGCACCCCCCAAGCCTGATCATCCACGATCGGCGCCCCGCCGACCAGCTCGATCACATCGCCGCCCGGCAGGTTCTCGCTGATCTGCAGCCCCGCCGGCAGGCCTTGGAGCGCGCTGGGCACCGCCTCCAGGCCGATGGCGCTGGCCCGGAGCGTGACGGCGCCGCTGGCCGGATCGAGCTGCGCCCCGGTGTCGAGGAGCAGGGCCGCGCCGAGCGAGCCCTCCACCACCAGATCGCTGGCAAAGAGCACGGTGTCTTGGAGATCGAGGGCCGCCCCGCCATCCGCCCCGCCATTGTCTACGCGGGTGTGCTGAAGACAGATCCCGTAGTCCCCCGGACCCTCACCGACCACCCCCACCCGCGCCCGCAGGCCCGCCCAGGAGCCCGCCACATCGGCCGCCCGGGCCCGCAGCAAGACCGGCGCCTCGGCGGTGCCCTCGGCGATGAGCCGCGAGGCGCCTCCGTCGGTGGACATCGACAGGCGCTTGTTGCTGTCAAAGGCCAGCTCCACGCCGGCCCGCAGGGTCAGCGCGGCCGGCCGCTCGGCGGTGCCCTCCAGGCTGAGGCCGTCGAGCAGGCTGATCGGCACGCCCAGATCCGACCACTGGGCCGGCTCGGTGAGCTCCGCGCCGTCGACCTCGATCTCATCGACGCCGTTGCCGGTGTAGGCCGAGCCGGTGGCGGGCAGGCTGCCCACCGCCTCCACCCGGGTGCGCACCGCCGGGCCGGCATTGCCGCTGATCACGAGCCCTTCGGAGTCTCCGTCGAGGCGGCCTTCCACCCCCAGCACGAGGCCCGGGCCCTCGCTGCCCTGAATCGACACGCCGCGCAGGTGGACCGAGGTGCCCACCACCTCCAGCCCGCCCTTGTCGCCGCCGGCCCGCTCGATGCGCACCTCGGTGAGCGAGACGCCGCGGGCGTTCTTTTGAAAAGACAAGCCATTCCAGATGCCGTCGCGATCGAGGTCAGAGGCGCTGGTGAAGACCACCGGCGCCTCGGCGCTGCCCGTCGCCACGAGGCTGGCGGTGCTGTCGCCGGCCCCCACCAGCAGGCGGGCCCCCTGGGCGAAGCGCACCACTGTGCCGGCCTGGACGGTGAGCGTGCCCTGCACCAGCTTGACGTCGCAGGAGACCGTGTGGTCGCCGGCCTCGGGGCCCCAGGTCTGGTCGCCCTCGATGGCGCCGCAGTGATCGGTGGTCGCGGGGGCTTCGTCGCCGCCGTCATCGCCGCCGGCTGCGTCGTCGCCGCCCTCCTCGCTGGTGGCCTCCTCCTTGGCGCCGGTGTCCTCCCCCTGGGCGAGGCTGCAGGACAAGGAGAACACAGACAAGGTGCAAACCCACACGCGCATCGAGGCCGCCAGTTCAGCAATGCCCGCCGCCGAGCTCCGCGACCGGCGGCCCTTCTTCACCGAATTCCTCTGCCTTGGAAAGCGCACACAGGTACGATTCAGGTGGAGGGAGCGGGTGGTGTTGATCGGCCTGGCCGGTGCTTCAATCGTATGGCGCCTGCTCAGTCCCGCACGATCACCGGCTGGGTGTGGACTGCCAGCCCCCCCGCCGGGCCGCGCAGCAGCAGGTAGAGCATCGCCGGCCCGGCGGCGTTGGGGGCCTCGGCGATCAGGCTGAGGCGGCCCTCGTAGCCCTCCTCCCCGGCGTTGAGGCGGCGCACATCGACCGCCTGGCCGTAGGCATCCCAGAAGCCGTAGAGCAGGTCGTCCGCCGAGCCCACCGCGTAGTCGATCTGGAAGACCTCCTGGGCGTCGACCCCCAGCGCTGCCTGGCCCCGCACCTCCACCTCGGAGTGAACAGTGGGGTTGACGCCCCAGGAGGTGCTGTCGAGGGGGTTGCCCACCTCCAGCGCCCGAACCGCCAGGCTGGAGCGCCCCATCGGAAGGGAGGAGGCCAGCCCGACGGGATCGAGCAGGTCAGGCGAGAAGTACGCGGTGCGCACCTCATCGAAGATCGGGCAGGCGTCGCGCTCACAGGCGAGCGACCACAGGGCTACCCCCTGGATGCCCAGCGATGACCAGATGTTGAGCATGATCGGCGTGGCGCTCGGGAGCTCGACCCGGCTGCGCAGTCCCGCCTCGTCGACGATCGGGCCCAGCAGCACCGCGCCCCGGTCGAGCTGCCACAGACAGTCGCCGGCCTCGTCGGTCACACACATCCAGGTGAGCAGCTCCACGTCGAGGCGATCGGGGTTGGCGGTGACCACCTCCACCTGCAAGGGCAGCCCCGGCACATAGCGGGCCGGCTCGGTGATGGCGCCCATCACGGTGAGGTCTTCGATCAGGCCGTCGGAGTAGGTCGACTCGGCGCAGCCGAGCAGCAGCAGGATCACCAGTCACCCCGCAGGCCAAAGGCCGGAAAAATCGGCAGACCGTACACAAAGACCTCTTCGGTGTAGTCTTCGGTGTAGTTGAGCATCTCGACGTTCTGGCGGTTGGTGGCGTTGAGCAGGTCGAGGTAGGCGGTCAGCGTGAAGCGGCGCAGGGCCCAGGCCTTGTCGGCGCGCAGATCGGCGGTGAAGACCGGCGGCAGGCGCCCCTGGCCCTCGGAGACGCCGAGGTACTGCATGGCGTCGATGCTCCAGATGCGGCCGGTGACCTGGGGGTAGGGATTTCCGGCCCCCGCCCGCAGGCGCAGGCCCAGGCTGGCGCGGCGCGGCAGGGCCCGGTGCACCACCAGGGTGCTGAGCAGGGGCTGATCGTAGGCGAAGGCTCGCTCAATCCCGTCGCGGCCGGTGCGCAGCGAGCGGCTGGCCGAGAGCCCCAGCCAGCCCTCCCAGGGGTCGCTCATCCAGCGGGCCATCGCCTCGACGCCCATCGTGGTGCCGCTGCCTTCGTTTGTATAGTCACCGATGTCGGCCTCCATCGAGGGCGGCAACACAAAGGCCAGCTCCAGTCGGTCTTCGTGCCCAACGATGAGGGCGTCGAGCTGGCTGCGGTAGGCCGTGATCTCGAGGTCGCCGCGATCGGAGAGGCGCTGACGCCAGCCCAGGGTGAGGGTGAGCGCGCGTTCGGGCTCCAGATCGGGGTTTGCCCAGGTGGTCAGCAGCTCGCGCGGCGCGGGGGGCTGACTGTACTGGCCGATCCCGCCGATCAGGGCGGCGCGATCGTTCAGGTTCCAGCGCAGGCCCAGGCGCGGATCGACCGACAGGCTCTCGTGGAGTCCGGCCGCGGTGTAGTCGAGGCGGATGCCGGGGTTGAGCTCCCAGTCGCCCAGGCGTTGCCGCTCTTCGGCGTAGAGGCCGAGGCGGTCGACCAGACCGTAGCCATACTCGTAATTGTCGCCAAAGCCCAGGCTGGAGGTCACGCCGTCGTCGGTGTCGTAGGTCAAGGCCACCTGCTCAGAGCGACCCTCTACGCCGAGGAGAAAGCCAATCGGCGTGTCGTCGCCCGGGACGCGCGACAGCTCGGCGCGCAGGCCCACCTGCTGGATGCTCTCGCGGGCGCCGTCGTCCTCGATGAAGACCATCTCGCGGGTGGTGGGGCCGGCCCAGGCGGTGAGCGTGCCACGGGCGGCGCGCTGGCGCGGGCTGCGCAATTGCGCCCACAGGCGGCGGCTCTCCTGGGTGAGCGCGCTGGTGATGCTGCCGTCGAGGCCGGGCTGCTCGATCGAGGCCTTGTCGGTGGCCTGAACGAAGATCAGATCGGTCTCCACGCCGGCGTCGCTGCGCCCCTGCAGACGGAGCAGGCCGTCGTGGTAGACCGGCAGTTGCACGGCGATGCCATTGACCCCCTGGTCGAAGAGGGGCATCAAGACAGCGTCGACGTAGCTGCGGCGCGCGGTGAGGGTGAGGGCTGTGCCCGGCCGGCCGAGCGGGGTCTGGGCGAAGAGGCTTGACTGATACAGATCAATCGCGAGGTAGCCAGACGGATCGGTGGGTGTGTCTTCGTCAAAGGCGAGGTTGACCACCCCGCCCAGGTGCCCGCCGTAGCGCACCGAGAAGGCGCCCGGCAGCAGCTCGATCGACGAGAGGGTGTCGGCGTTGACCACGGTGCACAGGCCGCCAAAGTGGTACACCGCCGGGATCGGCGCCCCGCCCAGGTAGAAGCCGCTGTCGTCGGGCCCGGTGCCGCGCACCACGAGGCTGCCCACCGAGAAGGGCGCCCGCGCCACGCCCGGCAGCGACTGCAGCGCCCGCACCGGGTCGCCGCCGGTGCCCGGTTGAGACCGCGCCTCCCGCGCCGAGAGGCTGCGGCGGGTCTGTTCAGGTTGCCGGGGCGCAGCGACGGTGATGATCGTGGCGCCCACGTCGTCCTCCGCCGCCCCCGCCGCGAGGCGCAGCAGCGTGAAGCGCAGCGACAGGGCCTCGCCCCCGACGAGGGACAGCTCCTGGTGGAGGGGGCTGTGGCCCGGCGCCTCGGCGACCAGCATCACCACGCCCGGCGCGAGCCCCTCGATCACCGCGTGGCCGTCGGAATTGGCGAGGAGCTCGGTCACCGCACCATCGGGCCCGACGAGCCGCAGCGAGAGGCCCGGGGGCGCCCCCTCCACCTGCACATCGAGGCGGGCCAGCTCGACGATCGGCTCGATGGCCAGCGGCTCCTGGGCGAACCAGGGCCCAAGGCCCAGGAGCAGCCCGCCGATCATCGACAGGGGCCAGCGCGGCGGTGCGGCGACGGGATCACAGGCGCTCCAGCGGGGCGCCTCTTTGTAGCCTGTGCGGGCGTGGTAGGCTGGGCCGTGATCCTGCGCAGACCCACCACCGTCCTGCTGCTGCCCCTGCTCGCGGGCTGCAGCGCGCTGCAATGTGTCACCGACGGCACCTGCTGGAGCTCCCGGCATCCGCCGCTCCCGGGCATCTTCAACGACGCCGACGGCGATTCCTGGCCCGCCCAACTGGACTGTGACCCCACCGATCCCAATGTGCACCCCCAGGCCGAAGAGCAGTGCGACCGTGTAGACAATGACTGCGACGGCCTCAACAACGAAGGTCTGGTCGAGCTCAACGGCTGGTCAGACCGCGACGGCGACGGCGTGGGTGAGGTTTGGGAGACCGGCTGCCTGCGCCGCCGAGACCCGCCGCGGGTGAGCGAGGGCGGCGACTGCGACGATGACGAGGCCGCCGTCTACCCCGGCGCGGCCGAGGTCTGCGACGGCCTCGACAATAACTGCGACGGCCAGATCGACGTGAGCCCCGTGTCGGGCGGCGAGCCCGCCTGGCCCGACGCCGATGCCGACGGCGTCACGGGCAGCCTCAGCCCCAGCGAGGTCTGTCCAGGCACCGCTGGCTGGGTCGAGGCCCCCAGCGAGGACCTGGACTGCGACGACGACCGCGCGGCTGCCCACCCCGGCGCCCCCGAGCGCTGCAACGACCTCGACGACAATTGCGACGGCCTGGCCGAGACCCTCGACGACACCCGCATCCGCGACCGCGACAGCCGGGTGCGGTTCTACCGCGACGCCGACGGCGACGGCTTCGGCGCCGCCGAGGCCCCCCGACGCCAGGCCTGCGCCCTGCCCGCCGGCTTTGTCTCCTCGGGCGGCGACTGCGACGATGGCGACGCCGCCGCCTCGCCCCTCGGCCTGGAGACCTGCGACGGCCGCGACGAGGACTGCGACGGCCTCGTCGACGAGGGCGCCACCGACGCCCGGCTCTTCTACGTCGACGCCGATGGCGACGGCGTCGGCGGGGCCAGCGAGGTCTGGTCTTGTGGTGGCGGACCCGGCCTCAGCCGGCGGGGCGGAGACTGCGACGACGCCGATCCGGCCCGCTCCCCCGACGCCATCGAGGACTGTGGGGCCGCCCTTGACCTCAACTGCGACGGCCTCAGCGGGGATGTCGATCACGACGGCGACGGGTGGCCCGCCTGCCTCGACTGCGACGACGCCGACCCCGCCCGCGCTCCCGACGCCGTCGAGCTCTGCGACGACGGGCAGACCGACGAGGACTGCGACGGGCTCGTCGACGACGAAGACGACTCGGTGGCCGGCGAGCTGCCCACCTTCGTTGACGCTGACGGCGACGGCGTTGGCGGCGCCCCGGGCCCCTGGGTCTGCGCGCTGTCGGCCGGCCTCGCCCAGGTGGGGGGTGACTGTGATGAGGCCGATCCCCGCGTCTTCCCCGGGGCGCCGGAGCGCTGCGGCGCCGCCTTGGACTTCGACTGCGACGGCCTGCCGGGCGCCTGTTCCACGCGGAACACCACCGACGAGGCCGCCGTCTCGATCGGACCGAGCCCGCAGCTCTGGCCCCAGGCTGGCGGCGGCCTCTGGGCCCTGCAGCCCGCCGACGCCGATGGGCCCGATCGCCTCGTCGTCCTGGGCCCCGATCGCCTCCTCCGGGGCCGCGATCTGCCCCTCGGGCCCGCCGACGCCATCGCCCGCGGGCTCGGCCGCGGAGAGGGCTTTGGCGCCGCGGCC
>JBEIQK010000548.1:0-4542 GCA_040376505.1 Alphaproteobacteria bacterium
GACCACCTGCGGGTGGTTGAGGCGCAGGGCCACCGCCGCCTCCTCGGCGAAGGCGGCGCGGGCCGCCGGATCCTGGGCGGCCTCGGGGCGCAGCCGCTTGACGGCGACCTGCTTTATGACCCCCGGGGCGAAGGTGCGGCTCGCCCGCCAGACCTCGGCCATGCCGCCCTGGCCGCGCTTCTCACAGAGCGCGTAGGGGCCCAGCCTGGGCGGCGCCTCGCTCACGCGCCCAGGTGGGGGCGCATCATCGGCGCCACGTCGCCCTGCGGGTCGCGGCCGGTGCGGCGGGCGAGCAGGGTGATGTCGAGGATGATGTGGTTGGTGGCCACGTCGACCAGCGAGGGGTTGCGGGTCACCACGGCCTGGTTGTCGGCGAAGGGCTCGGTGCTGCCGATGAAGGCCTCGCGCCGATCGACCACCACCAGGGCCTTGTGCGACCAGCTCGCCTTGCCGCCGTCGCCCTCCACGCTGTCGACCCAGCAGGAGAAGCCCGGCGGGGCCGTGGTCAGGGCGTCGGGGCTGTGCAGCACCCCGTGGACCCGCCCGGCGAGGGGGGCCAGGGCTGGCAGCAGGCGCTGCAGCTCGCGGTCCCACAGGGAGAGGTAGACGGAGGCCTGGGCGCCGGCGAGCAGGGCGTTGATCCGCGCCAGGATGTCGTCGTAGCGGGAGAGCGTCCAGATCGGCTCGGGGCTGCGGCGGGGCTGGAGCTGCGAGAGGGCGGCGCCGACGCGGTCGAGGCGGGCGAGACTGTCGCGGCGGCGCTGCTCGATGTAGCGCTGGGGATCGGAGGGAAAGTAGCGGGCGGGCGACCCGCCCTGGGAGAAGGCGGCGCCCGTCTGTTCGAGCTGACGCAACACAGTGTACACAGCGCTGCGGGGGATGCCCGAGCGCGCGGCCACCTCATAGCCGGTGAGGCCGGCGCCATCGCTGTCTTGGAGCAGGGCGATCCAGGCCAGGGCCTCGTTGCGGTTGAGGCCGAGGCCCACCAGCTCGGCGATGAGATCCTCGTACACAGGCCATCCAGGGTTGGTGACTCAGGAGAGAGTCACCAGCATAGAACCGGCGGGTGTCGTGTGCAAGCCAACTCTTTGTGGGTTGATGCGTCCACGAGGCGCCTCGCCTGCGGTACAGTGTTCGGGTTGGAGCAACATGGCAACGGGAGAGGAGACGCTCATCGCCGCCGCGCGGGCGATGGCGCAGGTACAAGACCTCGCGGTGATCGCGTTGAACCCCGCCGGGGTCGGCATCTTTGCGTGCGACAAGGCCTCGCGTCTCTTCGGCTTCTCCCCCTCGGAGCGGGCCCCCGCTCCCGACCAGCTCCTGCGCCTCCTCCCCGAGTTGGGGCGGCCGAGCACAGCGGGGCCCCGGTGGCTGTCGCTGCCCAATGGGCGGGCGCTGATCGAGCGTCGCGCGCCGGTGCACTTCGGGGAGGGGCCGCCGGGCTGGCTCCTCACCCTGCGCGAGTCGGCGGGCGAGCCGCAGCCCCAGCCGCGGTGGCGGGCGCTCTCGCAGGTGGCGGGCATCGGCGTGGCCGAGCTCACGTCGGGGCTCGTCTTCCTGCGGGCCAACGATCACCTGGGCGCCCTGCTCGACCTCTCGGCCGAGGCGCTGATCGGCCGCAGCCTCGTCGACGTGGTGCCGCCCGACCAGCGCGAAGAGCTGGTGCGCCTGGCGGCGGCGGCCTTGAGCGGCGGGGTCGAGCAGCTCCTCTTTGAGGCGGCCTACCCGCTGTCGGGCCTGGGCACCGAGGCCCACCTGCGCTGGATCGGCGCCCCCTACGTCGACCACGAGCACCAGCGGCGCGGCTTTGTCTTTCTGGTCGAAGACCGCACCGCCCTGGTGCTGGCCGAGCGGGCGCTGAGCCGCACCCTCACCGAGCTGCGCAGCCTCGTCGATGGCCTGCCGGTGGGCCTCTTCATCCAGCGGGGCGGGGTGCTGGTCCACGCCAACCCCTCCCTGGCCCGCATCCTGGGGGCGGCGCGGGTCGAAGACCTCGTGGGCCAGCCGGTGAGCGCCCTGCTGCCCGCCTCTGCCGATGGCGCCGAGGTCACCGGCCCACTCCCCTTCCAGAGCCTGGATGGGCGGGCCCTTCACCTGGAGCTGCGGTCGGGGGCCGAGCTGGACTTCGACGGCGGGCCAGGGCGGGTCTCGATCGTGGTCGATGTCACCGAGGCCACCCGCCTGCGGGCCCAGCTCGCCCAAAGCGAGCGCCTCAGCTCGCTCGGAACCCTGTCGGCCGGCATCGCCCACGAGATCAACAACCCCCTTGGCTATGTGATGGTCAACCTCGACTACGCCCGGGCCGAGCTGGCGAATCGGGTGCCCGAGCTGCTGCCCGCCATCGACGAGGCCTTGGACGGGGCCGGGCGCATCCGCACCATCGTGCGGGCCGTCAAGGCCTTCGCCCGCGGCGGCGACGAGCGCCGCGAGCGGGTCGACGTCAACGCGGTGATGGAGACGGCCCTGCGCATGGTCGCGGGCTCGATGGCGCCGGGGGTGGAGCTGGTGCGCCAGTTGGGCGAGGTGCCGGCGGTGCGGGCCAACGAGGCGCACCTCTGCCAGGTCTTCGTCAACCTGCTGATGAACGCGGTGCACGCCGTGCAGAGCCGGCCCCGTCGCCAGATCCGCCTGCGCTCGCGGCGCGATGAGAGCGGCGGGGTCGAGATCGCGGTCTCCGACACGGGGCATGGCATCAAGCCCGAGCACATGGGCCTGATCTTTGATCCCTTCTTCACCACCAAGGATGTGGGCGAGGGGATGGGCCTGGGGCTGTCGGTCTCCTACGGCATCGTGCGGGCCCTGGCGGGCACGCTGACGGTGGAGAGCCAGCTCGACCAGGGCTCCACCTTCACCGTGCGGCTGGCGGCCGATCCGGCCCCGGCGGCCCCCATCGCGACCCCAGCGCCGACCCGGGGGCGGGCTGCGGTGCTGGTGATCGACGACGACGTGCGCGTGGCCAACGCGATCAGCCGCACGCTGGCGAAATTCCACGACACGGTGGCGGAGATCGGCGCCGCCGGGGCCATCCGTCGCCTGCGGGCCGGGGAGCGCTTCGACGTGCTCCTTTGCGACCTGATGATGCCCGGCATCTCGGGGGCCGCCTTCTACCAGGTGGTGCGCGAAGAGCGCCCCGAGCTGCTGCCGCGGCTCATCTTCGTGACGGGGGGCGGCTTTGGCAGCGAGACCGAGGGCTTTTTGCGCACCGTGCCCAACCCGGTGGTGGAGAAGCCGGTCGACACGCGCCGGCTGCTCAGCCTGATCGACGAGCTGCGCAGCGGGCGGACCGCCGCTCAGGCGTAGGTGCGGGCCAGCACTTCATCGGGGGGCACAAAGCGCTGCTGGCGGCCATCGTAGACGTCGAGGTGGGCGCCGCGCAGATCGTAGACCCAACCGTGCAGGTTGACGCGGTCTTCTTCGATCGCCTGGGCCACCGCCGGGTAGGTGGAGAGGTTGGCCAGCGAGTTGAGCACGTTGGCCTCGACCGCGGCCCGGCCCCAGGCCTCGACATCGGGCTGGCGCACGGCGTTGACGGCGGCCCGGGCGTTCTCCAGCCACTCGCGCACCGAAGGCATCGCCTCCAGCCCGTGGCTCTCGTCGAGCAGGGCGTGGACCCCGCCGCAGCCGGTGTGGCCGCAGACGATGATGTTGTCGATGCCCAGCACACCCACGCCATACTCCAGCGCGGCGCCCACGCTGCTGTCGACGTTGGCGAAGGTGGGCACGATGTTGGCCACGTTGCGCACGACGAAGAGCCGGCCAGGGCTGGAGCTGGTGAGCAGCTCGGGGATCACGCGGCTGTCGGCGCAGCCGATGAAGAGGGCGTCGGGGTTTTGCCCTTCAGAGGCCAGCTTGTCGAGGAAGGAGCGGGTCTTCTTGACGTAGCCGTCTCGAAAGCGCGCATGGCCGTGCAGGAGGTGGGTGCTCATGGCGCCTTCGCTAACGCTGCCCCGATCGGATCGGCCATCAGGCCGGCCAAGGCGGCCTCGCCGAGGGTTCGGAAGAAGGGGTCGGCTGCCGAGAGGCCGGCGTCGTACAGGAGCAGGGCGAAGACGGTGGTCCAGGCGAGGCTCTCGGCCACCGTCTCGTCGGGGAGCGTGGCGCCCTCGGCGTAGGCGGCGAAGAAGGCGCTCCAGTGGTCCTGGGGCAGGCCGAGCAGAGCGGCGCCGAGGTCCACCGCCGGCCAGCCGGCCGTGAGGTCGCCCCAGTCGATCACGCCGACGAGCTGCCCCTCCTGGACGATCAGGTTGCGCGGGTGTAGGTCGCCATGGCACCAGCGCGGCGGGCCCGGCGGCGCCGGCCGGCTCGACCAGCCCGCCCAGCGGTCGAGGAGGCCGGGGGGCGCGATCCCGGCGAGGCGCTCGACGGTGGGCCGCCGCTGGTGGGCCCGGATGCCGCGGACGGGGTTGATCGGCGCCTCGGGGGGAGCCGGCTGGTGCAGGGCCCGCAAAAAGGCCGACAGCGCCAGCGTCGCCGCCGAGGGCTCGGCGGGGCTACGATCCGCCGTCTGGCCGCGGATCAGCCGGGCCCCCGACCAGGGGGCGC
>JBEIQK010000936.1:0-2350 GCA_040376505.1 Alphaproteobacteria bacterium
GATCCCCATTTCCATCTCCCCCCTATTCCTCCACCCCCGTGGAGACCGGAGTTCACCATGGCGAAGAAGGCCCAGAAGGGACGCGCCGTGATCTTCCTTGAGTGCACGGAGTGTCGCGCCAGCGGCGTCCCCGGCGTCAGCCGGTACGCGACCCGCAAGAACAAGCGCAACACCAGCGGCCGCATCGAGCTCAACAAGTACTGCAAGTTCGAGCGCAAGCACACGGTGCACAAAGAGATCAAGTAGCGCGTCGGGGCTCCCTCCCCGCAGCCAGCGCCCCCGCCCTCCCCGGCGGGGGTTCTGCGTTTTGGGGTCTCCCGCTCCCATCGCCGCCGCAGCCGAGCCCAAAACAAAAGACCCCGCCGAAGCGGGGCCCCTTGCGCGCCCGAGGGCCTACAGCATCTGGCTGTAGTACTCGATGACGGCCTGGGTGTTGACCTGAACGGCGATGTCGTCCTTGCCGGGGGCGACGACCATCTTGCCGGCGGCCTTGGCCGGGTCGAACTCGAGGAAGGCGGGGCGGACGCGCTGCAGACCCTGCTCGAGGGCGAGCTGCATGAAGGGCTTGGTGCGGCTCTTCTCGCAGATCGAGACCACCTGGCCGGCGGTGACCTGGGCGCTCGGCCGGTCGACGCGCTTGCCGTCGATCAGGACATGGCCGTGGACCACGAGCTGGCGGGCGGCGGGGATGGTGGCGGCGATGCCGAGGCGCCAGACCACGCTGTCGAGGCGGGACTCGAGCAAGGTGACGAGGTTCACGCCGGCCGCGCCCCTCATCCGGGAGGCCTTGGTGACGTAGCGGCGGAACTGGGTCTCGAGGATGCCGTAGTGGTACCGCAGCTTCTGCTTCTCCACGAGGCGCACCTTGTAGTCCGAGGACTTGCCGCGGCGGCGGGCGCCGTGCTGGCCGGGGGGCAGCGAGTGGCCCTCCTTCATCGGGCGGTTGGTGAGGCCGGGGAGGGCGGTGCCGAGGGCGCGGCAGACGCGGAGGCGGGGACCGGTGTAGCGAGCCATGCGTTTCTTCCTGTTGCGGGTCGCGCTCCAGCGCCTTGACCCGGGAGAGAGCTCCGAGGCAGCCTGGACGAACCACAGCGATCGAATTTGACCCGGCCGGCTATCGAGCGGTTCGCCCGCCGTCAAGGTGAAGCCCCCGCGGCGGGGCAGCGTGACGATCGGCGGGGGAGCGGCGAGGACCGGGGTGGATGCTTCACCTTTGGGCCCGCCTGGGCTACCCTTCCCCGGAGGAGCGCGCCCATGATCCGCCATCCCCGCCTGCTCGCCCGACGCAACACCGGTGGCTTCACGCTGATCGAGCTGATGATCGTGCTCGCGCTGGTGGTGATCCTCAGCACGGCGGGCATCATCATCTCGCGCGACGCGATCCCGCGCTACCGCACCCGCTCCGCGGCCCTCACCTTCGCCGCCAAGGCCCACGAGTGCCGGGCCCAGGCGGTGCGGGCCAACCGCGAGTGCATGATCTGGATGAAGGACTACGACTCCTCCCTCGCCGATCCCGCCGGGAATGTGGGCGAATACTGGGT
Source organism: Alphaproteobacteria bacterium (assembly GCA_040376505.1). Classification (GTDB taxonomy): domain Bacteria; phylum Myxococcota_A; class UBA796; order UBA796; family UBA2385; genus JBEIQK01. The sequence continues at coordinate 1,542 of JBEIQK010000936.1, forward strand.
CGCCGTCGGCGATGCCTCCAGCGGGAGCACCACCTGGGACTACCTGCCGGCCGAGAGAGAGGGCTCCACGGGCGACGACTCCTCGCAAGGCATGGTCGATCTCTCCGACAACACGGGCAATTTCTATAAGCGGCACGTCGCCTTGGACCAGTGGCCCAGCCTCAACGGCCCGGGCATCGGCAACAGCGACCGCATCGTCTTCAGCCCCAAGGGCTGGCTCAGCAACCCGGCCGCCGACTTCGATGGCAGCGGGCAGATCACCGTGCGCTTCGTCAACAAGATCGCGCGCTACCAGGGTCGCAACGAGGACTACACCGTCAGCATCAGCCGGGCCGGCATGGTCCGCGTCGACAGCTTCGCCGAGAACAAGTACGCCGGGCTCTCCGCCGGCACCGAGACCACCTCCGGCTACTGACCGAGCGCCAGGCGCGCGGTCTGGGCCACCAGCGGCCGCGCGTCGGCGCAGAGCCGCTCCCCGGTCTGGCGATCGCCGAGGGCGACGATCAGCCCGATGGCGTTGGCGGCGGCGATCTCCTCGGCGCCGAGCCAGGCGTGGAGCGGGGCCGGGTCGCCGAGGCGCCACAGGGCGTCCATCGCAGGAAAGCAGAGCCCGCCGAGCGCGCTGCCATGCGTGTTTCCGAGGTAGGGGGCCAGCTCAGCGGCGGCCTGGGGCTGGCCGCAGGAGCCCAAGGCCAGCAGCAGGCTGGCCCGCACCGGGCGCTGGATGCCGAGGCCGGCGCCGGGGCGGCCCTCGTGGTCGAGGGCCTCGTCGGTGAGGGCGCGCCGCAGCGGCCCGCGGGCCTGGGGGC
>JBEIQK010000109.1:0-12555 GCA_040376505.1 Alphaproteobacteria bacterium
ATGATCCCGCTGGTGGGCATCCCCGCCGAGCTGGAGCTCTGCCGCAAGGATGTGGTGGAGGTCGCCGAAAAGGTGCTCGACGAGCAGCGCGTGCGGGTGGACTACCGCGTGGGCACGATGATCGAGCTGCCCCGGGCGGCCCTGCTGGCCAAGCAGATCGCCCGCTTCGCCGACTTCTTCAGCTTCGGCACCAATGACCTCACGCAGATGACCTACGGCTTCTCGCGCGACGACATGGGCAGCTTTTTGCCAGCCTACATGGCCAAGGGCCTGCTGGCCGACGCCCCCACCAACACCTTTGACATCGACGGCGTGGGCGAGCTGGTGAAGATCGGCACCGAGCGCGGCCGCCACGCCAACGCGCGGCTCAAGGTGGGCGTCTGCGGCGAGCACGGCGGAGACCCCGTGGGCATCGGCTTCTTCCACAAGATCGGCCTGGACTACGTGAGCTGCTCGCCCTTCCGGGTGCCGGTGGCCCGCCTCGCCGCCGCCCACGCCGCCCTGGGCCTGCTTTAAGGCCCTCCTCCGGGGGTCGACCTGCCCTTCGCCCCCCGGAGGCCCCATGGCAGACGACAAGATCAAAGGCCCCGCCTCCTACTTCCCCTCCATCGAGGCCAAGTACGGCCAGCCCATCGCCCACTGGCAGGCCATCATCCGGTCGCAGGCCGGCAAGAAGCACATGGAGCTGGTCGCCCACTTGAAGGCCGAACACGGCCTCGGCCATGGCCACGCCAACGCGCTGGTGGCCCACACCCTGGCCGAAGACACCAAGGCTTAGGCGGCGGGGCGCACGAGGTCGCGGAGGCTCATGCCCTCCACCACGAGCATGACGCCGCCCACCAGCACGATGAAGCCGAGCTGGCCGAGGTGCAGCACGATGGCGAAGGTGCGGGCCAGATCGGCATCGACCCCCCAAAGCCACAGCGCCGCCGTGCAGAAGAGCTCGTAGGCGCCAAAGAAGCCCGGGGTCGGGATCGCGGTCATCCCGGAGATGGTGATGGCCCAGGTGCTGACCGCGCTGCCCACCGAGACCGGGATGCCTGGGAAGGCGCCCATCACAATCGAGACCGCGAAGGTGGTGAGGCCCCAGATGGTGGCCGTGAGGCCCAGCAGCCCCGCCGCCCGCGCCGGGTGGGCGAGCAGCTCGACAAAGGCGGCCCGAAAGCGCCGCACCGGCTCCACGAGGCGGGCCCCCATGGGCAGCCGCCCCAGCAGCCCCACCACCCCCTCTCCGAAGAGCACGATGCCCGCGACGCCGCAGAGGCCCGCGACCACGAAGAGCCCGGCGATGCGCTGCCCCGCCTCGAGCACGTTGATGCCCTTCACCACGATGCCCTCGGCCGGCAGGTCGATGAGCAGCGTCAGGCCGAGGAGCCAGACCAGCAGCATCAACATGTCGAGCAGGCGCTCCAGCAGGATGGCGGCGATGGCCCGCGGCAGGGGCACCCCCTGGCGCTCGGAGAGCAGGTAGGGCCGCACCGCCTCGCCCAGGCGCAGGGGGATGACGTTGATCGCCAAAAAGCCGATGGTGTTGATGGCAAAGAGCCGCCCAAAGGGCACCGGCTGGCCCAGGAGCAGGCCCAATCGCCAGCTCCGCAGGCTGTGGGTGACCAGGTACATGCCGAACATCGGCAGCAAGCGCCACAGCGCCATCGAGGAGAGCGCCGCCGCCGCCTCATCGAGGTTGATGCCCCACAGGGCGACGCCCAGGCAGAGGGCGGTGACGAGGAGGACGGCGATGACGCGTGCGCGCAAGGGCTACCAGGGCCGGTAGGGCGGTCGGGAGGAGATGGGGTCGAAGAGCTCTGGCCGGTCGACCGGGTCCTCTTCGGGGCGCTGACGACGCAGCAGCCAGAAGCCGATCAGGCTCTGCTGGAGCTGCTTCCAGGGGGCGATGCCATAGAGCCCCGGCGGCACGTCGCGGCTGACGTCGGTGCCAAAGAGGCGGTCCCAGACGACCAGCGTGTTGCCGTAATTGCCGTCGAGCACGTGGCCGTCGCGGGTGTGGTGCCAGGCGTGGAAGTGCGGGTTGTTGAAGAGGAGGTTCCAGGCCCGGCAGAGCGGGTGGCCCATCGGAAAGCGCAGGTTGGCGTGCTGAAAGGCGTCCATGAGCTGGCCGATGAGCAGCACGCCGGGCAGCACCCAGGGGTTCCAGCCGGTGGTGTTGAGCACGGTCGAGAAGAGCAGCGGCGGCAGCAGGCTCAACTGCACAAAGTCGACCACATGCATGCGCAGGCCGGTGGTGGCGTCGACCGTCTCCGCCGAGTGGTGAACCCGGTGGAAGCTCCAGAGAAAGGGCACCCGGTGGTGGGCAAAATGCAGGCCGTAGCGCACCAGATCGAGGGCCAGGAAGCCCACCAGGGCCTGCATCCAGACCGGCCAGCCCCCGGCGTCGACGAGGCCCAGCGCGAAGAAGGGCTCGGCGGCCTTGAAGATCGTGAGCCGCAGCACGAAGAGCAGGGCCCCGTTGGCCACGTTGAGGCCCATGTCGCGCGTGACGAAGCCAAGGCCCGCCTGGCGCGGAAAGAGGGCGCCCAGCACGAGCATCAGCCCCAGCGTGAGGGCGTAGAGGCCAAGCGGCCCGAAGCGGAGGAGCAGGTCCATGGTTCTCTCCCGCCGCGGACCCTAACCCCCGGCCCCCTGCTGCAAATCAGGGGACCTCAACCACCGTGACGCCGGGCATGAGGGGCCCCTCATCAAAGTAGGCCTCGATGTCCAGGCAGTAGGGGTTTCCGTCGGGGCAGTCGCTGCATTCAAGCCCAAAGGTCGAGGCCAGATCGCAGACGGCGCCCGGATCGGAGCCCACGCCGAGGAGCAGGCCAAGATCGCGGGTGTCGCCGAGCCCCTTGGCCACGCCGCCGCCGATGGCGCTGCCGTCGGCCGAGAAGGTGCCCTCGATGTGGAAGTCGTAGATGGGCACCTCCGAGCCGCTGTACTCGATCAGCAGCTCGGGCGTGGTGGCCGAGAAGTAGGGGGCGGTGTTGAAGGTGGCCTCGCCAAAGCCGAAGGTGGCGAGCCCCATGTCCTGCTCGATGGTGCCGGTCAGCTCGTCGGTCTGGCCCTGGGCGCCGATCAGCTCGATGCGATCTTCGCTCGCCGAGAAGACCGAGATCAGCAGCGGCTGGGAGAGGTAGATGGCGATGATGGCGCCGAGCCCGGCGGGCTTCTCGTAGGTCGCCTCGCCCAGGTCGAAGTAGTAGGTGTTGCCCACCAGTTCGGCGGCGCCCACCTCAAGAGGCTGGCCGAAGGGGCTGGTGCCGAAGTTCACCTCGGTCACGTCGGTGCAGACGGTGACCGTGAGCGTGACCCACTCGCCGCCCGGCCAGTAGTTGCTGGCCTGGACCGTGGCGTTGAGCCCGGCGTCATCCCAGAGGATGGCCAGCGGGATCGCCTCACCGGCGGCGTTGGCCGCGGTGATGGTGGTCTGCGGCTCGGCGGCGGCGCCGGTGAAGGTCAGCTCGACCGGCGTGCGCCAGTACACGTCGTCTTCGCTCATCTCCGGGTTGGAGCTGTAGAAGGACGAGGTGCATGGCAGCGGCTCGTTGGTGTCACCGGTGTCATCCCCGGTGGTGGACGTATCGTCGCCGTCGCTGCCATCGGCATCATCGGTGGGGATGCTGGGATCTTTGCCCTTGTCACAGGCCACAGCGAGGAGGAGGAGGAACCAAGGTCTCATTGCGTCTCCAAGAGGGGTTGCCCGCGTCCGTGCCATCAGCATTCCACCGACCCGGGCCGTCTCGCCACTATTCAGCCATCGGCTCCAGCTCGTACTCCAGGACGTACCAGTAGAGCGCCCCCACCGCATCGACGCTGGACTTGGCCCGGATGTACCAGGTGCCCGGCGTGCTGGTGGTGTAGTCCAAGGTGGCGTCGAGGTCGTAGGAGTAGTCGCCCGCGTCGCGCAGCTTCTTGCGCTCCTGGTCGGGGTTGTACAGCTCCAGCAGCATGTCGGCCGGCGAGCCGTAGTTCCAGGCCTCGATGCGCAGGTGGACCGCGTAGGTGAGCCCATCATCGGGGATGGTGATCTGGTACCAGTCCTGGTCGGCGCCAAAGGCGGTCTCGAGCACCGCGAAGACGCGGTCGCCGCTCTCGATGGGGTTGCCGTTGGTGATGGCGTTGTTGTCTTCGCTCTCGACGGTGTTCCACTCGAGCGGGGCCTTCTCTTCGGTGATCAACATCTGCCAGTGGTTGTTGTCGCCGAAGGCGCCGTACTGATCGTTGACCGCGGCGAACCACTCAAGACCGCCCGGCACCGGCACAAGCAGCATCGGATCGGTGCTCTCGGGCTGAAAGATGCCGTAGGCGCTGTAGTCCTCGTCGTCATCGTAGAAGGCGAGCGAGAGGTTGGCGAAGGAGCCGATCTCGGCCGCCCGCACCTGCACCCGCATCCAGGCCGCGTCGGCAGGACCGGCGGTGGAGAAGACATCCTGATCGGCCGCGACCGCGATGTCGCCGCAGATCCAGGCCTCCATCGAGACCGCCTGGGCCTCGCCGCGGCTGTTGTTGGGCTCCACCTCGGGCTGGGGGCAGAGCGGCGGAGGGCCCGTGTCGATGGGGCCGGTGTCGCCGCTGTCCTGGGTGTCTTCGTTCTCACCCGTGTCCTGGTTGGTGCTGGTGTCGACGTTGTTGTTGATGTTGCTGCCCGGCAGGCTCAATTGGGCGCAGCTCTTGGCGCAGGCGGTGGCCGAGGCCAGCAGGATGGTGAAGAGACGCAAGCTCTCCATGAGCGACTCCCAAGGCAAGAGGGGCAGGATGCCTCATCATAACGATTGTCGACGCCCTCCGCCCTGGGCAATAGTCTCAACGAGGCGGTCGGCCCCGGCGATGGGCGCCCGGCCGTAGAGGACCCTGCCCATGATGTCCCTGCCCCTGCCCACGCTCTCCTGCGCCCTGCGGCTCTCGCCCTTCCTGGCGCTCCTCGCCTGCAGCGGGCAGCCCAGCAATGAGATCGTGGCGCTCAAGCCCGACATCGCCGTGGCCCCCGATGTGCTCGACTTCGGCGAGGTGGTGGTGGACTACACCGACTCGCAGATCTTGAGCGTGATCAACGCCGGCCGCGTAGAGCTGGAGGTGAGCGAGCTGTCCATCTCCGACAACACCGATGGCGTCTTCACCATCACCCAGGCTGGCGCGGTCACGGTGGAAGAAGAAGAGACCCTCGGCATCGAGATCGCCTTCACCCCCGCCGCGGTCATCGACTACGCCCGCACGCTCACCATCCTCAGCGATGACCCCGACGCGCCCGCCTTCGCCGTGCCCCTGGTGGGCAAGGGCGGCGACGGCCCCATCCCCGACATCGAGGTGGACCCGGCGGTGGTGGACTTTGGCGAGGCCAGCGGCCCCGAGACGGCCTGGTTCATCCTGCGCAACACCGGCGACGGCGACCTCATCGTCGAAGGGGTCACCCAGACAGGCTCGGGCAATTTCGTGAGCCCCAACCTGCCCCAGGCCGGCGCCGTGCTCGCCCCGGGGGCCGAGACCTCGGTGATCATGACCTACACCCCGACGGGCGTGGGCGACAGCGGCACCGTGCGCATCGAGACCAACGACCCCGACGAGCCCTCCATCGAGATCGCCCTGCTCGCCAACGGCGGCAGCACGGATGCCTACCCCGAGGCGGTGATCGACTGCCCGGCCTTCGTCGACCCGCCCAGCACCCTTCCCCTCGACGGCCGCGACTCCTTCGACCCCGCCGGCAACGCCATCGTCTCCTACGAGTGGGCCCTGGTCGAGGCCCCCGAGGGGAGCCAGGCCAGCATCGAGCAGCCGGCCGAGCCCCTCACCCGCATGGACGTCGACCTCGCCGGCTTCTGGGAGGTCGACCTCACCGTCACCAACGCGCTCGGCGTGCGCAGCGCCCCGGCCCGCTGCGAGTTCCTCGGCGTGCCCCAGGCCGACATCCACGTCGAGCTGGTCTGGGACCGCGACGAGGCCGACCTCGACCTGCACCTCGCCCAGGCCGGCACCGAATTCTACGACAGCCCCGGCGACTGCAGCCCCTGCAACACCGCCCCCGACTGGGGGGCCGCCGGCGCCCTCGACGACCCGCGCTACGCCATCGACAACACCGACGGCTTTGGCCCCGAAGAGATCAAGATCGATGAGCCGTCCGACGGCGACTACACCGTGATGGTGCACTACTACGGCGACCACGGCGGCGGCAGCACCATGGCCACCGTGCGCATCTGGGTCGAAGGCGAAGAGGCCGGCGAGTACGAGATGCTGCTTGAGCACAACGAGCTGTGGAACCTCGGCTACATTCGCTGGCCGATGGCCGTCTTTGTGCCGGTCGACGAGGCGGTGGTGGCCGCCCCGCGCCGGAGCTGCTTTTAGGGAACCGGCCGCCCGCGGCCTTGGAGAGAACATGACCCGCGCCCGCCTCCCCTTGTTGGCCCTCCTCGCCGCTTGCGCTGGCAAGGGCGGCATCGATCAGGAATTCACGGCCCTGCAGCCCGATGTGGCCGTCGCCCCCGAGGTCCTCGACTTCGGCGACGTGGTGGTGCTCTACAGCGACACCCAGTCGGTGAGCGTGCTCAACGCCGGCCGCGCCGAGCTCTCGGTGAACGAGGTCACCATCACCGGCCCCGACGCCAGCGCGTTTACCGTCAACCAGGCCGCCACCCTGGTCGAGGTCGAGGCGGCCCTGGCCGTGCAGGTCACCTTCTCGCCCCTCACCTACGTCGACTACAACGCCACCCTGCAGATCGCCACCGACGACGAAGACAGTCCCTTGGTCGAGGTGCCGCTGATGGGCGCTGGCGCCGACGGGCCCAGCCCCGACATCGAGGTCGACACCACCGTGCTCGACTTCGGCACTGTGTCCGAGACCTCCACCCTGTGGTTCACCTTGAAGAACGAGGGCGACGGCGACCTCATCCTCGGCCCGGTCACCCAGACCGGCAGCGGCCAGTTTGAGAGCCCCAACCTGCCCACCGAGGGCAGCACCCTGGCGCCGGGGGGCGAGACCACGGTGATCTACAACTACACCCCCACCGAGGAGGGCGACAACGCCACGCTCTCCATCGCCAGCAACGACCCCGACGAGCCCGCCGTTGAGGTGCTGCTGCTCGGCAACGGCGGCGGCGAGTTTGAGTTCCCCACCGCGGTGATCGACTGTCCCACCCGCGTCGATCCGCCCCTCTCCCAGACCCTCGACGGTCGGGCCAGCTACGACCCCAACGGCCTGCCCATCGTCGACTACGCGTGGAGCATCAAGGACACCCCCCGGGGCAGCACCGGCACCATCCTCGACCCGGCCCAGGGCCTCACCCAGATGTATGTCGACCTCGCCGGCGACTGGGAGGTGCAGCTCGTCGTCACCAACGAAGCCGGCGTGAAGAGCGAGCCGGCCACCTGCGCCTTCACCGCCATCCCCGACAGCGCCTTTCACATCGAGCTGGTCTGGGATCAGGGCAACTCCGACCTCGACCTGCACCTCGTGCAGGGCGGCTACAAGGTCTTTGAGACGCCCGGCGACTGCTGCTGGTGCAACACCTCGCCCGACTGGGGGCTGGAGGGCACCTCCGACGACCCCCGCTTCGCGATCGACAACCTCGTGGGCTACGGCCCCGAGGAGATCAAGATCAACGAGCCCTACAACGGCGACTACTACGTGCGGGTGCACTACTTCGACGACAAGGGCGGCGGCCCCACCACCGCCACCGTGCGCGTGTGGATCGACGGCGCGGTGGTGGGCGAGTACCCGATGCTCCTCACCAGCGGGGATCTGTGGCAGGTGGGCTACATCGACTGGCCCGAAGGGACCTTCACCGAAGAGATCGAAGACGTCGACGGGGCCAGCCGCAAGACCTGCTACTGACCGCGCGCTACCAGCGGCGCTGCAGCACGGTGTCGCGCAGGCAGCGGGGGTCTGTCTTCGGGTAGTCGAGGGTGGTGTGCAGGCCGCGGCTCTCGCGGCGGCGCAGGGCACAGTCCACCACGAGGCTGGCCACCGTGGCGATGTGCCGCAGCTCTACGAGATCGCCGGTGATCTGGAAGTCCCAGTAGTAGTCGTCGATCTCCTGATCGAGCAGATCGAGGCGCTTGCGGGCCCGCATCAAGCGCTTGGAGCTGCGCACGATGCCGACGTAGTTCCACATCAGCCGGCGGATCTCCTCCCAGACCTGGGTGATCACCACCGCCTCATCGGGCTGGCTGGCGTCGCCGCTGTCCCAGTCGGGGATGTCGCTGTAGGGCTCGATGCCGTCGGTGCGCGCGTTGATGGCCGCGGCGGCGTGGTGGGCGTAGGTGATGGCCTCCAGCAGCGAGTTGCTGGCGAGGCGGTTGGCGCCGTGCAGGCCGGTGCAGGAAACCTCGCCGATGGCGAAGAGGTTGGCGACGTTGGTCTCGCCCACCATGTCGACGATGACACCGCCGCAGGTGTAGTGGGCGGCCGGCACCACCGGGATCGGCTGGGTGGCCATGTCGATGCCCAGCGAGAGGCAGCGGGCGTGGATGTTGGGGAATTTGTGCTCGATCTCGGCCCGGGAGAGGTGGGTCATGTCGAGGTAGACACACTCGGCCCCGGTGCGCTTGAGCTCGGCGTCGATCGCGCGGGCGACGATGTCGCGGGGGGCGAGGTCGCGGCGCTCGTCGTAGCGGGGCATGAAGGCCTCGCCGGTGTGCAGGCGCAGGATGCCGCCCTCGCCGCGCAGGGCCTCGGAGATGAGGAAGCTGCCGGCGTGCGGGTGGAAGAGGCAGGTGGGGTGGAACTGGATGAATTCCAGGTTGGCCACCCGGGCCCCGGCCCGAAAGCCCATGGCGATGCCGTCGCCCGAGGCCACGTCGGAATTGGTGGTGTAGAGGTAGACCTTGCCGGCCCCGCCGGTGGCCAGCACCACCACCTTGGCGGTGTGGACCTCGACCTTGCCCGATTCGGTGTTGAGGATGTAGGCGCCGACGACGCGATCGGGGTGGGGCGGCAGCTCGCCCCGGTGGCGGGCCCGCCAGCCCTCGGTGATGAGGTCGACCCCCATTCGGCCTTCGAGCACCTCGATGTTGGGCCGCTCATCGACCTCAGCGAAGAGGGCCCGCATGATCTCGGCCCCGGTGAGGTCTTTGCTGTGCAGGATGCGCCGGGCCGAGTGGCCGCCTTCGCGGTGCAGATCGTACTGATCGGGATCGCGATCCCAGCGATCAAAGGCCACGCCGAGCTCGATCAGCTCCTCGACCCGGGCCCGCGCCTCGGCGGCGGTGCGCTCCACCACAGCGCGGTTGCAGAGGCCGGCCCCGGCGATCAGCGTGTCGTCGACGTGCGCTTCGGGGGAGTCCCCCTCTTGCCAGGCGGCGGCGATGCCGCCCTGGGCCCAGCGGGAATTGTTGTCGTTCCGCGCCTTTTTGGTGAGCACCCGAACCGAGAGGCGGCGATCGAGGGCGAGGGCGAGGCGCATGCCGGCGAGGCCGCTGCCGAGGATGAGGACATCGCATCGGTGGATCATGGGCGGCCCCCTATCCCCGGCCGGCCGGCCTTGCGCGACCGCGGCGCGCTCAGGTAGTGTGCGGCCTGATGCGCTGCCTGCTCCCCGCCCTGCTCGCCCTCTGCCTTTCGGCCCCCGCCGAGGCGACCGAGGTCTGGAGCGCCGAGAGCGCCAGCGGCACGCTGATGTTCACCGACTCGCCGCAGCACACCGGCTACAAGCTGATCTTTACCGAAAAGCCGATGCCGCCTCGCTCCAAGGTGAGTCAGCGCAGCTTTCCCATGCTCAACGCCTGGGATGAGGAGATCGTGGAGGCGGCGATCACCCATGGTGTGCCGCCCGAGCTGATCAAGGCCGTGATGCTGGCCGAGAGCGGCATGAACCCCGAGGCCCGCTCGCGAAGCGGGGCGATGGGCCTGATGCAGCTCATCCCCAGCACGGCCAAGGCGATGGGGGTCACCGACCCCTGGGATCCGGCGCAGAACATCCAGGGCGGGGCCCGCTACCTGCGCATGATGCTCGACCGCTTCGGCGACAAAGAGCGCGCGATCGCCGCCTACAACGCAGGGCCGGGCAACGTCGTCAAGTACAACGGCATCCCGCCTTTTGAAGAGACCCAGGTTTATGTCCCTCGTGTGATGGACCTCTACGCCCTGTTTCGCGATGAGCGTCCGCTTACGGCCTTGATCCCGGCCTCGGCGCCGCCCATCCCCATCCCCCGGGACGCAGCCCCACGAAAGATGGAGCTCGTCGTCCACGACACCGAAGAAGAGGGTGTGGAATGAGCACGCCGGCCCCCAAGACCTCCTGGATGCGCAGCCCGGGCTTCTGGAACCTCCCCAACAGCATCACCGTCGCCCGGCTCTTCCTGGTGCCCGTGATGGTCTACCTGCTGTGGAGCCCGCCGACCGAGATGGAGTGGTTCGCCGCCTTCGTGATCTTCATCGTGGCGATGATCACCGACATCGTCGACGGGGTGCTGGCCCGCCGCTGGAACCTCGTCTCACCGGCCGGGGCCTACTTGGACCCCCTCGCCGACAAGCTAATGGTGGGCACCGTCTTGATCATGCTGATCCCGCTCGGCAAGGTCTCGGCCTGGCTGGTGGCCTTGCTGATCGCCCGCGAGTCGGCGATCACCGGCCTGCGCGGCATCGCCAGCCAGGAGGGCTTTGTGATCAGCGCCAGCGCGCTGGGCAAGATCAAGACTGCCTTTCAGGGCTCGGCCCTGGGTTTTATGCTCTGGCCCTGGCCGAGCTTCGGGCTCAACCCCTCGGCGGGGGGCATCGTGCTGGCCTACATCGCCACCTTCTTCGCCCTGGCCAGCGCCGCCGAGTACCTCGTCCAGTTTTTCCGCCTCTCGGCCGCCAAGGTGAGCAAGGCGTAACAGGGTGTAACATCGCTTGTAACGCCCCGTTACGGCTGACTACTTGGACTTGATCGTGGCGGTGGTGGTGACCGTGTGGGTGGCGCCCTGGTCGTCGGTGACGACGAGGGTGAGGGTGTAGGTGCCCACCCGGGTCCAGCGCTTGCGGGGGCTCACCCCGGTGGCGGTGGTGCCATCGCCGAAGTCCCAGGCGTAGGAGACGATGCTGCCGTCGGCGTCGCTGCTGCGGGCGGCCGAGAGCACCGTGTTTTTGCGGGTGGTGCCGGCGTAGGGGCCGCCGGCGTCGGCCACCGGGGCGAGGTTGGCCTCCTCAAGGGCGACCTCGACCACCACCGGGAGGTGGTCGGAGGCGAGGGCGCACAGCTCGGGCGACAGCGCGCTGCCGGCGTAGGCGAGGAGGCTCGGCAGGCCCTCCTGGGCGCAGTTGTAGACCTCACCCACGGCGCTGTCCGACAGCTCGGGGCTGGCGAAGATGTAGTCGATGCGCCGGCCGCTCACCTCGCGGGTGGACAGATCGCCGTCGAACTGAGTCGCCTCCACCACCGAGACATAGGGGGCGAGCGGCAGGAAGGGGTCATTGACGATGCCGCCGCTGCCCATCTGGGTGGACAGATCCACCGCCAGTCGGTAGCTGCTGGGCAGGCCGGTGGGCAGGCTGGTGAAGGCGGCGGGGTACTGGACCCCGTCGGTGACCTGGGCGTTGAGGTCGCCGAGAAAGAGCACGGGGAGCCCAACATAGCGGTCGAGCAGATCAGCGCCGCGCTGGGCGTCGGCCACCCGGCGCAGCTCGTCGCTGTTGGCGCTGCCGCTCTTCCAGTGGTTGGCGATCACCACGAGGGGCTCCGCGGCGCCGGGCACGGCGACCTCCACCGCCAGATACAGGCGGGTGAGGTCGTTGGCGGCGCTGTCTTCGGAGAGGGCGGCGCTGGTCCAGGTGGTGGACACAAAGGGGTAGTCGGAGAAGCAGGCGGTGCGGTCGGAGCCAAAGGCGCCAGAGGCGGCGACGGCGCTGTAGCCGTAGCCCACGGCGGCGGCGAAGGTGGGCACCAGGGCGGCGTCGGCGGCGCTGGCGACCTCATTGATGCAGAGCACCTCGGCCGACAGGCGACTGGCGACGTCGACGGCGGCCTCGAACTCAACGCTGCCGGGGGAGCCGATGGTCTCGATGTTCCAGGTGGCGACACGAACCGGAACGGCGGCGAGGGCCGCGCTGACGAGGAGGGCGAGCATGGAGACCCCAATCTGTTCAAGCAATAAATGGGTGGGCCGAGGGGCGACGGGCGCCGCTGGGCACACTGCTCTGTCGGATCGGGCCGGCGCCCCCGATAGCCCTCGACCGGCAGTGGCTCCCTCCCGGGCGCAACACGGCCCCAGGAGCCCCGATCTCTCCCCCTGCGCGCCGGTCGCTACAGCGTGCGGTAGCGCTCGAAGAGCTCGGTCTGGCGGTTGCGCAGGCTCACCGGGCGGCCGTCGATCCACATCTGGGTGACGCGGCTGCGGGCCTGCAGGGGGTCGCCATCCGACACAAAGAACGTGGCCGGAGCCCCCACCGCGAGGCGGCCGTAGCGGCCGGGCACGCCCAGCACATCGCCGATGCCCGCCGTGAGCGCGCGGATGGCCACCTCCCAAGGGAGGCCGTGGGCGACGGTGACGCCGGCGTCTACGCGCAGGTTGCGGCTCGTGTGGTTGGCGCCGCTGCGAAAGGCGAGCTTGACGCCCGCTTCGTGCAGCAGGGCCGCGTTGTCGTAGCGGGCG
>JBEIQK010001031.1:0-1941 GCA_040376505.1 Alphaproteobacteria bacterium
CGTAGTAGCGGGGCACCAGGTTCAGCTCGCTCGGCGGGTTCTGGATCTGGTAGCCGGCGGGGCCCTGGGCGCTTGCCCGGGCGACGAGACGGTCGGTCAGGGCGGCGAGGCGGGCCTGGTGCGGCTCTTGGAACCAGAGGGCCGCGGCGGCGGGGGGCACCTCCGGCCCGGCGCGGAAGAGGTTCAGGATCTGCACGCCATCGAAGCCCATCGCGGCCTGCTCATCGAGGATCGCCTCGAAGCGGTCGAGGTTCTGGGCGTGCAGGATGGTGTTGGCCAGGATCTTGCGCCGCGAATTGCCGGCGGCGGCGTCGGCGGCGCGCAGGCGGTGCAGGCCCTGGAGCGCGCGCTTGAACATCCCCTTGCCGCGGATGGCGTCGTGGGCGGCCTCGTCGCCGTCCAGCGAGAGGTTGAAGTGCAGGCGGTCGGCCGGCACGGCGGCGATGGCGGCGGCCCGCTTCTCGGTGATCAGCGTGCCGTTGGTGGTGACGGTGACGTAAAAGCCGCGCCGCACCGCGTAGGCGAGCAGCTCCTCGATGTCGCCGCGCATGAAGGGCTCGCCGCCCAGCGGGTTGAAGACCGGCACACCCCAGTCGGCGGTCTGGTCGATGATGCCCTTGATCTCCGCGGTGGAGAGCTCGGGCGCGTCGTAGCAGGTGGTGCACATCGTGCAGGCGAGGTTGCAGCGCAGCGTGACGTTGACGCTGACCCGATCGGGCGGCGCGAGGCCCCGACCGAGGCGGCGGGAGAGGTACATCAGGCTGTCGCGCTGCAAGGCGGCGGCGGTGCGCATGGGGGCCGGTCTACCTCATTTGAGCGGAGTAGAGAGGGCCCATGCGCGTGCTCCTCGTTCATCACGGTCGCCTGCCCTCCCCGGGCGAGCCTGTCACCGGCGGGGCCTTGCGCGCCGCCGCCCACCTCGAGGCCCTGCGCGGGGCCGGCCATGAGGTCCACTGCCTGAGCCGGGCCCAGGATCTGCCCGGCGGCTTCGCCTCGCCGGTGGATCTGGCGCGGCGGGCCCAGGCCCTGCGCCCCGATCGCGTCGTCGCCGTGCAGCTCGAAGACGCCCCAGCCCTTGCCGCCGCAGGCGCGCCGCTGCTCGTCGATCTGTACGCCCCGCGCCTGCTCGAAGCGCCCTTTGAGGGCCTCATTCGGGTAGAGGCCACCCGCGCGCTCCAGGCCCTGAGCCGGGCCGACGCCTTCCTGGTGAGCAATCCGCGCCAGCGGGCCGCCTGGTACGGGGTGCTGGCCCTGGCCGGCTTCGACCTGCGCCAGGACCCCACGCGGCTGGTGCCCCTCGCCGCGCCAAAGGGCCCCGCGCGCACCGCGCCCGCCCGCCCTCGCCTCGTCGCCGGCGGCGTGGCCTGGCCCTGGCAAGAGCCCGAGCCGGTGCTCTCCCAGGTGGCCACCCTCCTCGGTGAGCTCGGCGGGGAGCTGATCCTCTGCGGAGGGGCTCCGGGAGAGGGGCCTGGGCCGCGCCCGGGCGACCCGCCCGCCCTGCAGCGTCGGGGCTGGCTCGGCTACGACGAGAGCCTCGCCCTCTACGCCGCCTGCACCCTGGCCCTGGACTGGCACCAGCCGCACCCCGAGCGGCGCCTCGCCCTGGGCTTTCGCCACATGGACCACCTCGGCTGCGGCCTGCCGATCCTCACCGCCCCCGACTCGGCCCTCACCGACCTGTTGGGCGGTGCGGGCTGGGCCCGCGAGGAGGGCGCGGTGGTGCCCTTCTTGCGCGAGCTGCTCTCCCAGCCAGAGGCCATCCGCGCCGCCAGCGAGGCCGCCCTGCAGATCGCCGCCGATCACCGCCCCGCCGCGATCTCCGGGCCCCTGCTCTCCTGGATCGAGGCCCCCTTCCGGGCCCCCCGAACCAAGGGCCCCCTCTCCGAGGCCGCCGAGCTGGCCGCCCGGGGGGCCGGGGCCGAGGCCCGCGCCGAGGCGCGC
>JBEIQK010000414.1:0-5727 GCA_040376505.1 Alphaproteobacteria bacterium
AGAGGGAAAGTCGTCGGGCTGCGAACCACCGGTGAAGAGCAGGCGCTTGCAGCGCTCATGGGCGATGGAGCGCACCTCCATTCCATGAACAATCGCCGTGTACTGGCCATAGCGAAGGAAGAAGTCGTCGACCGCCGGGCGCGAGGCCCCGCTCACCCAGGAAAGGCCCCCCGCCGTGGCCAAAACGCCATCGGCGGGCATGTCGACCGCGGCGTTGTCGAAGACCGGCGCCAGGCAGTAGGTTGTGTCCCAGCCGCCATCGACGAAGACAAAGAGGAAGCGCCGCTGGCCGGGGTCTACCGCGGCCCTTGCGGCGCGGGGGAGACCGACACCGGCCAGCATGCCGCCGGTGAGCAGGGCCAGGGTCTGGCGTCGATTGGGAGCGGTGCGCATCCGAGAACTCGGTGGGCCAGCGCAGGGGAGCGCAGCTTGGAAGGTATCTACCCCATCGCCTGCGCCGCGGCCATGACGCTCGTCTTGGCCCTTCGACGCCCCTTCGATTAGGCCCCCGCGCCCCTGGAGAGGTCCAACGTGCGCATCGCCGGGCTCCTGATGCTCCTCGCCTGCGACAAGACCGCGGCCCAACCCGAAGCGCCCGATGACACCGGCGCCGACGTCTCTGCGGCGTGTTCCGCCGAGGAGCGCGCCCTGCCGGTGACCTGGCGGCTCACCGCCCAGCCTTTCTTGCTCACCTACTGCAGCGCCTGCCACGCCGCCGACTCGCCCAACCGCTTCGGCGCCCCCGCGGGGGTCAGCTTCGACACTGAGGCCGAGGCGATCGCCTGGGGGCCGCGTATCCGGGCGCGCACGGTGGAGTTGGGCGACATGCCGGTCGGCGGCGGCGTCATCGAAGAAGACCTGATCGCCATCGAGGCCTGGCTCGACTGCGGCGACACCCGCTGACTCAGCGCAGCACGGCCACCATCAGCACCGAGCCGCGCTCGTCATAGGACTGGGTAAACAGCCACAGGGCGCCCAGGCGGGTGGCGGTGAGCAGGCCCACCTCGTAGGCCCCTTCCCAGGTGCAGGGGAAGGTTGGCAAGGTGTAGAGCGCCTCATCGAAGAGGGGCGCGCCGCACTGCCAGGTGAAGCGCTGCCGGGCTGGCTCGAAGGTGGCCAGGGTCTGGCAGCGGGCGCTGCGCACGGCCCCGCTGGCCTGGATCAGGCGCAGCTCGTGGTCGTCCTTCACCTCCCACTCCGCCCAGTCGTGGGGGACGGCGTTGGTGCGGGCGCGCACGTCGAGCATCCGGCCCTCCCACTCCAGCAGCAGGCGGGAGAGGGCCGGGTCTTCGAGGGGGTGACCGGGGCCGTCGGGCACCGGCAAGGCGTCGAGATCGGCCTTGTCGGAGTCTTCGTCGAAGGTGGGGATGATCTGCACGGCGCCAGCGGCGTCGCGGAGGTAGGCGATGGCGCCGCGATCCCAGACCGGGCCGGTGGCCATGTTGTTGTGGAGGGCCAGCAGGGACCGCTCCAGGCGGCCGCGGTAGTCACCGGTGGGGTCGGCCAGGGGCGGGCCGCCGCCCTGGCGCAGGGTGACCGACTCGCAGGGCTCGGTGCGGATGCGCATGCCCTGCCGGGCGAAGCGAACGACGAAGCGCCGCACCCCGTAGGGGCCGGCCCACTGATCGAGGGCGCGGTCGACGCCGGCGGCGCGCAGGTAGCGCCCCTGGTCACGGGTGACCTTCTCCGGGGTCGAGGTTTGCGCCTGACGGGCGAACCAGCTCATGGGGTCCTCCTGGAACGGGACGTGACGAAGTCGCGGAGCGCCTTGGGCACGAGGATGCGCGGCGGCGGGCCGGCGGTGATTCGGTAGACCTGCTCGGCGCGCGAGTGAGGCACCCCGGGCAGCGGCTCCCAGGAGCCGGGCTCCGGGCGCGCCGGACAGGCGCGGCTCTCGCCTATCCACTGACTGGGCATTGGGTCCACCGCGCTGGGGCTCCATCGAAGGAGGAGCACGCCGTCGCGCTCGGCGAGGATCTCGGCTCCGTCCATCCGCATCACGTCCTCGATCACGCAGGTGTTGTCGGCCCGCACGATCAGGTGCTGGGCGACGCCGAGGCCGCGGCGGGGCTCTTTGTCGCCGAGACTGTCGTCAAAGGTCCAGGCGCGCAGGCGGTTGGAGGCGACGATGGCCTGCGCCCGGCTGAGGATCAGCCCCTGATCGGCGGGGACGAGCTCGGCCAGCGCCCAGGCCGGGTGGGTCCAGGCCGGCTCCAGCGACCAGAGCGAGAGACGGAGGCTCTGCTGATCGGCGAAGCGGGCGCCCTGCACCAGGGCGAAGGCGAGGCCTCCGGCCAGGGCGCTGGCGGTCCACAGGCGGCCCAGCGGCAGGCCTTCGAGGCGACGCAGGAGGCGGCCCGCCCCCTCGATCGCCGAGACCAGCAGAAAGCCTGCTACGGGGGCGACGTGGTGGGCGTGGCCCAGCCAGCTTCGGTCGATGCCCTGCCCCATCGGCACGGTGAGGTGCAGGCCCAAGCCGGCCAGACCGACGAGGAGGGGCCCCGGAGACAGCAGACCCAGCGCACCAAAGGGCACAAAGAGCACCGCATAGAAGGTGGGCAGGGCGCTCCAGCCGTCGAGGTTGAGGTGGCCTTGACTGTGGAAGAGGTGGCTGCGGTTGCCCTCGATCAGGCTGGCCTCATCGGTGGTCACCAGCACCGCGTGCCAGGCCTCGGCATAGGCCACCACAAGCGCGCCGATCACGAGGTTGCGCAGCCAGGCCCCCCACCGCAGGCGGCGCCACCAGGGCTCCGAGGGCCGGCCTTCGCGCCAGGGTGGACAGACCAGGGCCACCGCGTAGACCATCGGCGGCGTCTCCTCGCGCGGCAGGCAGAGGACTGCAGCGCCGACGACGGCCCAAAGCGCGCTGCCGCTGCGCATGCAGGCCGCGGCGCAGAGCACGGCAGGCAGCGCAAAGACGAGGTCCTGGTAGTCCTGGAGCGCCAGGGCCATCACCGCCGGGGCCAGCAGGTAGAGGGCCGCCCCCAGCAGCAGCCCCTCGACGCGCCCCCAGGCCTGTCGACCGAGCACCGCCGCCGGAATGGCGCCGGCCAGCACGCCCGCGAGCTGGATGCGGCTGAGGCCCAGCGCGCTCGGCTCCAGGGGGTAGAGGGCGGCGGTGAGGTAGAGCACCAGCGCCTTGTGGCCGCCCCAGTCCCAGGCGTCGCGGTAGCCCACATGGATGGTCTGGGCCCAACGCCCCGTGGCCGCGTAGGTGGCGACGATCTGCTCGAAGACGGCCATCGCCGCGCTCTCCACGGGGGAGAGGGCCGCGAGGCGGGCGCGGCTGGTGCTGTCGGCGGTGCCCCACCAGCCAAGCACGAGCGTGAGGCCCCCGGCGAGGAGGCCCAGGGCGCGCCCGAATCGAAGCCTAGCGGCCATGCGCCTGGGCGCCGGCGGGCCAGTGCGGCGGCAGGGGGCAGGCCGGCAGGGCCCAGCCCTCGGCGTGGATGCTGTGGTGGTGCAGGAAGAAGGGCGACCCCTCGGGCCGCGGCAGCGCGCAGTCGCCGCCGCCATAGAGGCGGTCTCCGGCCAGGGCGATCCCCACCGCCGCGGCGTGGGCGCGGATCTGGTGCATCACGCCGGTGCTCATCGTCGCCTGCCACAGGCAGAGCCCCCCCTCCACCGCGGCGAGGCGGCGGAAGCGCGTCTGGGCACCCAGCCAGGCGCCCCGCTTTGGCGTGCTCTGGCCGCGCTGCACGATGACCTTGCGCTTGTCGTGCGGGTCGTGGGCGATGGGCCGCTCGCAGACATGGCTGGCCCAGGGCACCGCCCGCGCAGACAGAAACAGATACCGCTTTCGCAGCTCACCCCGGCTGAAGCGACCCCGCAGCTCGGCGAGGGCGGTGGCATCGTCAGCCACCACCAGCAACCCGGAGGTCCCGGTGTCGAGGCGGTGGGCGATGCCGCCGTCGAATCCCTCGGGCCAGGCGAGGCTCCCGCGCCGTGGCTCGGCGGCGAGGAGCCGCGCGAGCACACAATCGCCGCCGGGATGTCCATGGGGAGGAAAGACCGGCAGGCCCGCGGGCTTCTCCCAGGCCGACAGCCCCCCCTGCGCTCCCAGTCCTCGCACGCTCACAGGCGCTCCGACAGTGTGCGCAGGGGGGCCGAGGGATCAGCCCCCGGAGGCCTGGAACACGGCGATGACCGCGTAGCCGGGCAGGCCGGCGAGCGGCGAGCTGTTGAAGGTGTAGCCGTCGGCGGCCGGCTGGTAGGTGGTCAACGTGGCGCCGGGGACTGCCCAGAGGGCGGCCGCATCGGCGTTGGTGGAGGCGTTCACCTCGCTGCCGGTGGTGAAGATGCCATCGGAGGGGTCGGGGTCGGCGTAGTAGGCCACGCAGGCGCCGCAGGTGATGGTGGCGCCGCTGATCGGCATCCCCGCCGAGTCCCAGATGAAGCCGGTCGCCATGCCATAGGTGTCGAGGTCGGCCATCGCCGAGCCGGCGGCCTCAAAGCTGGCCTCCATGAACTCCTTGGTGGGGGTGTCGACCGACAGAGCGGTGCGGCCGGAGACCACGCCGCCATCGGCGACATCGGCGTAGGCCGAGGAGGGCACGCCGGTGGCCGACGGGAAGACCGTGCCTTCGCTGCCGCAGTCGTGCACGGCCAGGAGCATGCCCAGGCTGGGGGCGTAGACGCCCGGGATCGAGAAGGCGCCGCCCTCTCCGATGGTGGCCGAAGCCATCACCTCGGGCGCGCCGCCCGAAAGCACGTTGGTGGGATCGAGGGCGTCGATGCAGAGGCCCGCCGCCACCGGCTCGAAGCTGGCGAAGTTGACGGCGTTGCCCTCCACCGTGAAGGTGGCTGGGTCGGCGTCAGCGTCGGCGTCGCTGTCGGCGTCGCTGTCCGCGTCGGCGTCGGCATCCGCGTCGCTGTCGGCGTCGCTGTCCGCGTCGGCATCGCTCTCGGAGCTGGTGTCATCGGCCTTGTCACCCTTGCAGGCGACCAGCGCGCTCATCACAATGAGCGGGAAAAGAAAGCGGCTCATGGGTCTCCTCCTGGGGGCGAGCCCCCGATGGTCTCAAACGGGGGGCCTACTCAGCGGGAGTGGCGGTGAGGTTGACGATCAGGGCGACCGCCGGCAGGTTCAGGGTGAAGAAGGTGTTGACGGTGTAGCCCTCAAGGGTGCCGGTGTAGGACTTACCCGCGCCGCCCGGGGCGATGAAGTAGCCGCCCCCATCCACAGAGGTCACGTCGCCCGGCACGTCGTCGGTGCCGAACTGCCCGTCCTCGGGCGAGGTGTCGCCGTAGTAGGCCGTGCAGCCATCGCCACAGTCCACGGTGGCGCCGCCCAGGATCTCGCCCTCGGTGCTGCGGACCACGCCGATCACCATGCCGGTGGTGTCGAGGTCGTACTCCGCGCCGAGTTTGAGGAGGCTCGCCTCCATCGCGTCTTTGCCGCCGGAGTCGAGGTAGCGCACCACCTCACCCGACAGGGTGTCGCCGGTCACCAGGTCGGCGAAGCGGCTCGACGGGATGCCGGAGACGGTCGGGAAGACCGGGCCGGTCTCTTCGCAGTTGCGGGCCCGCATGAGGATGGTCAGCTCGGGCACCACCACGCCGGTGAGGGTGAAGGTACCTTCTTCGGTGGAATTGACGGTGGCCAGCACCAGCGGCGAACCACCCTCGGTCATCGGCGCGGGATCCAGCGCATCGACGCACAGGATGTTGCCAACCTCACCGGTCAGGTAGTGCTGCACAGTGCCTTCGATGGTGATGGTCACGGGG
>JBEIQK010000177.1:0-9830 GCA_040376505.1 Alphaproteobacteria bacterium
CACGTCGGCGCCGAGACCTGGGAGGCCTCGCTCCAGGCCCTGCGCTGGGGCGGCACCTACGTCACCTGCGGCGCCACCACCGGGCACAGCGTCCCGCTCAACCTGCGGGCCCTCTTCTTCAAGCAGCTCAACCTGCTCGGCAGCACGATGGGCGGCATGGGCGAGCTGCGCGAGGCCTGGGGTCACCTGCTGGCCGGGCGCATCCGCCCCGTCGTCCACGCGGTTTTGCCCGCCTCCCGCCTCGCCGAGGCCCACGCCCTGCTCGAGGGGCGCGCGGTCGCTGGAAAGGTCGTGGTGGCCTGGGATCTCGGCTAGGAGACCAGCGTCTGCGGCCGGGAGAGCCGCACCCGGCGGATGCGGCGGGGCGTGACGTCGATGATCTCGAGGGTGACGCCATCTTCGGTGGTGAGCACCGCCCCTTGGGCGGGCATCGCCCCCGAGAGCGACAGGCAGAGCCCAGCCAGCGTGGAGAAGTCGCCCTCGGGCAGCTCCAGGCCAAGCTTGCGGTTGAGATCATGCAGGGGGAGGCTGCCCGCCAGCACCCAGACCCCGTCGGACTCGCGGAAGACGCCCTGAATCGGCTTGTCGTTCTCGCTGAAGATCTCGCCCACCAGCTCTTCGACGAGGTCTTCAATCGTGACCAGGCCAACGATGGTGCCCTGCTCGTCGATCACCAGGGCGAGGTGGGTGTGCTCGCTCTGCAGCTTGCGCAGCACCGCCGGGGCCGGCATCGTGTCGGGCACGAAGGGCACGGGGTGCAGCAGGGCCTGCAGATTGACCGCGGCGTGGGTGACCGCCTCGGCCAGCACCTCGCGCAGGTTGATGAAGCCGATGATGTTGTCGGGGGTGCCCTCGTAAACGGGGATGCGGGCGTGGCCGCTTCGGCGGGCCACCTCGGCGATGCGGGCCGGCGTGGCGTCGACCGGCAGCAGCACCAGCTCGGAGCGCGGCACCATCACGGTGTAGACATCGAGGCCAGAAAAATCGAGGGCACGGCTGGCGATCTCGCCGGCGTGCGGGTCGACCGAGCCTGTGCTGCTCGCCTCTTCGACGATCTGCTGGAGCTCGTCTCGGGAGAGCCGGGCCTCGGAGAAGGTGGTGCTGTCGCCAAAGGCGCGCAGGACGAAGTTGCTGCTCATCGTGAGCAGGGCCACCACCGGGCGGCCCAGCCAGGCGAGGCTGGCCAGGGGCGGGCCGATCAGCAGGGCGTAGGTCTCGCCGGCCCGCAAGGCCAGTGACTTGGGCACCAGCTCGCCCAGCACCAGCGACAGGTAGGAGTTGAAGGCGATCACCAGGACCAGGGCCACTTGGGGCGCCACCCGCTCCAAGGCCGGGATGGCCGCGATCGTCGGGGCCAGCTCGTCGGCGATCTCGGCGCCGGCGAAGGCCGAGGCGGCGGCGCTCACCACGGTGATGCCGATCTGCACGGTGGCGAGGAAGCTCTCGGGGTTCTCCCGCAGCCGCGCCACCGCGGAGGCCCGCACGCTGCCCTCTTCTACCAGCTCTTGAAGGCGGGTCTTTCGTAGGGAGAGGATGGCGATCTCGGCGCCCGCGAAGACCCCATTGAGCAAGACCAGGGCCAGGATGATGAGGAGCTCTGTCAACACGATGGGAAGAAACATCTCCGAAGTCTTCGTCTAGCCGATCGGTGGCCGATCGGCCCGTTGGGGATCGGCGGTCGGCGCCTGCCCTGATTATTCACGGCGGGATGTCGGACCGCCTCGCCCGGAGCCTCCCTGTCGTCCTCCTGCTGGGGCTGGTCATCGTCTATGGGCACAGCGCCTGGCTCCACCCCACCGAGCAGGCCCTGGGGGCGGTGGGCTCCGAGGCGCCGGGGCACCTTTGGGGCCTGTGGATCGTCATCGACAGCCTGTGGCAGCAGGGGCCCTTCGTCCGCAGCGCCGCAGGCGTGGGCTTTCCCGGGGGCTTCACGGCCCACCTGATGGACCCGGTCAACCTGCTGCCCTTCGGCCTCGGCTACCTGCTCGGTGGCGGCGGTGTGAGCGGGGCCGTGCTGGGCTGGAACCTGCTGCACCTCGTCGCCATCGCCCTGGCCGGCTGGGGGGCGCTGCGCTGTGTTGATCTGCTCGTGACACGAGAGCACCCGGCGCGCCCGGCCGTCGGGCTGCTGCTGGTGGCGGTGATCGGCGGGGGCAGCTTCCTCTTCGCCCACCCCCTGCTGGGGCGCACCGAGCTCTTGCCGGGCGTGCTGCTGCCGCACCTCCTCGCCGATCTGCTGCCGGGCGTGCAGGGGGGCGATCGCAGGCGCTTGCTGCGGGCTGGGCTCTGCCTGGGGGCCATCGCGCTGGGCGGCGCCTACCTCGCTGCTTTTGTCGGCCTCACCCTGCTCCCCGTGGGCCTTGCCCTCCTCGTGCGGGCCCACGACAAGCCGGCGCGCCTGCTGCGCCTCGTCGCGGTGGCGGCGCTGGGCCTGCTGCTGTGGAGCCCGGCCGGCCTCGCCCTGGACGCCCACCCGCCCCGGGGGCAGGTCTCGATTTGGGACCCCTCCTTGGTAATGCGCGAGCCAGACCCGCTTTGGGCCCTCTCCAGCCTCGTTCGGGTGGGGCCCGAAGAAGCGCTGCGGACCTCCCTCGATCCGCCGGCCTACCTGGGCCTCGTGGCGGTGGGGCTGGCCCTCTTCGGCCTCCTCCGTGATCCGCGTCGGGTGGGGCCCTGGGTGGCCCTGGCGGCCTGGCTGACCGCGCTGGCGATGGGCAGCACGGTGTCGACCGGCCCGGGCCCGGGCGCCCTCACCCTGCTGCTGCCTGTGAGCCTCCTCGACCGCCTCGTGCCGGCCCTCTACAACATCAAGAGCTGGGGGCGCCTCGGCATCTTCCTGCCGGTGCCGATCGGCCTCGCCGCGGCGGGGGGTCTCCTGCAATTGGGGCGCCGCCTGCCTGCGCGCGGCCTCACCCTGCTCGCGCTGGGGCTCTCGGCCCTCATCCTGGTGGATCAGGCCACCTGGCCCCGGCCCGACACCCTGCCCCGGCCCACCTTTGGCGCCCGCCAGCCCGCTGCCTTGGGCGCCCTGCTCGACCGCCTGCCGCCCGGGCCGATCATCCCGCTGCCCTTTGAGCTGCCCTTGGGGCGCGGCGAGCTGCTGGAGGCCGGCCAGTGGCAGCTCTGGCGGATGCAGCACGGCCGGCCGATCAGCGCCTCGCCCGAGGCGATCACCGATGTGACCCTACGCACCTCCTTTGCGAGCCAGCTCCTGGCCACCCGCCAGCTCTTCGGCGACCACCGAAAGGGCCGCATGGCGTCGCAGGTCTTCAAGCCCGAGTACGCCGCGGAGCAGGCCGCCTGCGCCCGGCGCGACCTGCCGGCGCTGATCGAGCAGGGCTTCGTCGCCTTCGTGCTTTGGGGCGAGCGGGCCGGCGCCAGCTCGGTGAAGGCCGACCTTCGCGCCTGGTTTGGGGAGCCCACCGAGGTGGAAGGGGCGGCCGAGGCCTGGGTTTTGAGCGCCCTCCGCGCCGAACCGGGGGGGCCCTGCCCGCCGCCGCCCCAACACTCCCAGGTTCGCCTCGTGTTGATGGTCGACGCCGAAGGGGCGCTGCCGCCGCGCTGATCAGGCGGGGATCAGCACCCGGGCGAGGCGATCGGGGTCCACCACCCCTCGAGCCAGCAGGTCCTCGCGGGCCGCCGCCTCGCCGCGGAGGAGGCGGGCTGACAGGGCGTGAAGGGCCATGTCCTGGGCGGCGAAGCCGGCGGCGGCGGCCTGGAGGTGCGGTTCGGGCGCGCCCCCACGCTCGATCTCGAGGCCAGCCCGCAAGGCGGCGGCCAGCGGCTTACCCCAGGCGAGGTCCTCGGCGGCCAGCCGGCGGGCGTCGGCCTCGGCGGCCTTGCGGTGGCGGGCGGCCTCGGCCGGGCGGGCCCGGGCGGCGGCGAGGCAGAGCCGGCCGTGGAGGTAGGTGGTGTCCATGCGGATGAACTGCAGCCGCAGCATCTGGGCGGCCTTCATCCGCGGCAGGGCCTCTTCGAGGCGGCCCAGGAGCTCGGCGCCGCGCCCTTCGTAGAGGGCGATGCCCACGCGGGCCACGAGGTCCATGTAGTGCTGGGTCTGAAAAGATCCGCCGCTCGGCCAGATCGCCATCGCCTCGTCGGCGAGGCGGCGGGCCTCTTCGGGGCGCCCTTCGGCCAGCCAGAGCACGCTCGACAGGCCGCTCGAGAGGCTGGCCGCGGCGAGGAGGTTGCCTTGCTCCTGGGCATCGGCGAGCACGGGGAGGAGGCGGGCCCGCAGGGCGGCCAGATCGCCCATGAGCGCGAGGCTCCACAGCCCGAAGATGTCGGCGTTGGTGCGCTCCCAGGCCCGTCCGGGCGCGTGAACGCGCAGAACCTCGATGGCCTCGTCGGCGGCGGCGGCGGCCTCGCCAAAACGCGCGCTGAAGAAGGCGGCGGCGCTGCGGCAGATGCGGGTGATCGCCAGCACCACCGGCGCCTGCAGGCCTCCCACAGTGGCCTCGGCGGCGGCCAGGGCCTCGGCCGAGCGCCGGCGGTTGGCGGCGCCGCCCTCGTTGGCGCAGAAGGCCGCCTCGGTGGCCAGGGCCATCGCCACGCGCTCCGGCTCGCCGTACTCGAGGGCCAGCAGCGTGAAGCGGCACTGAAACACCGCCGACCGAAAGGCGTCGACCCAGATGAGGCCCATCGCCGCGGTCCAGCAGGTGTCGATCCGCAAGACCAGGGACTTGTCGGCGGGGCCAATCCGGGCCTGGGGGCGCAGGCCCCGCCACCGGGTGTACAGGCGAACGCGCAGGAACCCGAGGGTCAGCAGCGCCCAGGCCGACGAGCCCGGCAGGGAGAGGCCGACGCTCTGGAGCACGCTGTCGAGGCTGGCGAGGCCCTCGTCGAGGCGCCCGCAGCGCAGCCAGTGCTCGGCGGCCTGTCGACGCAGCCCGCGCACCCGGTCGTCGCCCACCACCTCGATGGAGAGGGCCTGGGCGGCCTCTTCCCAGGTCTGGGCCGCCTCGGCCGCGCGGCCGACGAGGCTCAAGGCTTTGGCCCGTCGATCCAGGCGCTCCCAGGTAGGGCTCCCCGGCGGCAGGCTGCGCAGGGCCAGCAGGCCGAGGCGGGCGGCGAGGTGGTAGGCGAAGGCCTGCTCGGCGGCGGTGATGGCGGCGTCGAGCTCGGCGGTGGCGGTGAGGCCCTCGCTGCCGGGCAGGGGCATCCGGGCGACCGCGAGGAGGCGGGCCCGCAGCGCCTCTTGGAGGGCGGGGGCGGTGTTGGCGCACACCTCGTCGCGGATGCGCGGGTGGTAGAGCCCCACCTCGACGCCGCCGCCGATCCGCGTGCGGCCCAGCAGGTTGGCCCGCAGCAGGCGCCGCAGGAGGTCGGGGCCCTCCTCGCCGGCGTCGGCGGCCTCCAGGGCCAGCGGGGCGGGCAGCGGACGGCCGGCCACGGCGAGCAGCGCGATCAGGCGTTGCTCGGTGGGGCTCCGCGCCGCTACCCGGGCGAGGAGCAAGGCGCCGAGGCCCTCGCGGGCGCTGCCGGCGCCGGAGCGCAGCAGCTCGCCCAACAGCAGCGGATCGCCCTGGGTCTCAGCGACGAGCGCGGCCGCGCGGGCCGGGTCGCCGCCGGTCTGGCGCAGGAGGTCGCCGATTGCCTCGGCCGACAGCGGCCCCAGATCGATGCGCTCGACCCGGCTGCCCTCCTGGCGCAAGGGCTCGGGCGTGCCTTGTGCCGGCCAGCCGCTGCAGATCAGCAGCAGGGGCGGCGCCGGCTCGCTCTGGAGGAGGTCGCGCAGGATCAGCGCGCTGTCGTCGTCGGCCCACTGGACCTCGTCGAGCCAGGCCACGACCGGCAGGGCCGCGCCGAGCTTGCGGATCAGGGCGCCCAGGCCGCGCACCACCCGCCGACGGATCGAGGCCGGCGAGGCCAGGGGGCGGGCGCCGGGCTCGGTCCAGGGCAGGTCGGGCACGGCGTTGAGCACCGGAAAGAGGCGCGCCAGCAGCGCCGCCTCTTCGGGCAGGGCGGCGGCGCGCTCGGCGTCGGGCAGCTCGATGAGGTGCCGGCTGATGCCGTCGATCAGCCCGTCGAGGGCCGGGTAGGGAATCCGCTCCTCGGGCGCGCAGCGGGCCGAAAAGACAAGCCCGCGGCCGAGGCGCGCGGTCGTGTCGACGAAACGCTCGATGAGCGCGGTCTTCCCGACGCCGGCGGGCCCGTGAATCCGCAGAAGAACAGGCCCCGTGCGGGCCCGGTCCAGGGCGGCGCTCAGGCGGTCGAGCTCGGCGCCGCGGCCCACCAGGGGCCAGCTCGGCGCCGGCCCGATCGGGGCGCGGGCGGCGGGGCGCTGGCCGTTGAGCAGGGCGAAGACACCCTCGGCGTCGGGCCGGGCGGCGGGATCGGGGTCGAGGAGGGCCTCGACCAGGGCCAGCAGGTCGGCCGGCAGGCTTGGGTCCAAGGGCGGGTAGCGGCGGGCGTCCTTGGCGGCGATCACGTCGACCAGCGCGCCCTGAAAGGGGCGCTGCCCGCTCAAGGCCTCGTAGACCATCACCCCCATGGCGTAGGCGTCGGCCGCCGGGCCCACCGCCATGCCCCAGCCCTGCTCGGGGGCCATGTAGGCGACGGTGCCCACCACGCGCTGGGCGGCGGCGAGATCCATCCCGCGCGGCCCGATGAGGGTGGTGACCCCAAAGTCAAGGATCTTCACCTGCCCCTGGCGGGTGACCAGCACGTTGCTGGGCTTGATGTCGCGGTGAACGCGCCCGGCGGCGTGCAGGGCGCCGAGCCCGCGGGCGAGCTGGCGGATGAGGCCGCGCAGGGCGTCGAGCTCGATGGCGTCGAGCTGGTTGTCGGTCGAGCCGGCGAGCTGGCGCCGCACGAGGCGCCGGCGCACATGGTCGACGAAGGGCCGGCCATCCACCCGCTCCATCGTGAACCAGACCTGGCGGCCCTCCGACTCCAGCGCATGCAGGGCCACGAGGTTCTCGTGGGTGAGGTCGGCCAGCGCCCGAAACTCGCGCTTGAGCTTGTAGATGTCGTCGGGATCGGCATACTGCAGGGTCTTGATGGCGATGGGCCGCCCCTGCTCGTCCTGGCCGGCGTAGACCACGCCCATGCCCCCCGACCCGAGCCGGTGGGTCACGCGGAGTCGATTCGGAAGGGCCGCATCCATCGGGCCGCCCTATCTCCTCTCTCCAAGGCTGTGGCGCAGAAAGCGCGTGCACGGCCCCCCAGCGGGCAGGTACACTGTCCCGACGACCCACCGCGGAAGGCCTGATGACCGCCAACCCCTCGCCCCCGCAGCCCTCGGCCGATGGCGGCTTTTGGGAGGCCTTCCTGCCGCGCCTGTTGGCCAATGGCCTCGCGATGGTGGGCATCGCCGCGGCCGTGCTCTGGATCGTGCGCGATCAGCAGGCCGTGGAGCAGCGCCGCTTCGACCTGCTGCACCGCGAGGTGCGCGACCTGCGCCAGGAGCGCGACCGCCTCGCCGCCCTCACCGATGTACTGGCCCAGGATGCCCACGACTCCAGCATCGAGGCCGACATCCTGCGCGCCCAACTGCGCCACACCGAGGCCGAGCGCGACACCCTGGGCCCGCCCGCCACCCGCCTCCGAAGGGGCTCGCCGGTGGTGGCGGTGGCCGCCGTGGAGCCGCCGCCCCTGCCCGATGTCCCCGCCCCCTTGGAGCTCGGCGCCGGCTCGGCGATGCTCGCCCCCCCGGTCGCCGCCTCCCTGGCGGGCGAGGGCCGCGCTGGGCTCGATCTCAGCGACTTCGACCCGGGCATCCCGCGCCTGCGCCCCGACCAGCGCGCGCTGTCCCGCGCCATCGCCAGCCAGGCCTGGCGCGAGGTGCTGAGCGAGGCCGCCGAGGGCGAGTGCGATGGCCTGCTGGGCGCCAACCCGCGCTGCGAAGAAGACGTGCGGCGGCGCCTCTGGCCCTATGGGGCAGCGGCGATTCAGTGTATGGCCTCCGGAAACGCCGTCCCGGACTACATCGCCGAGATCCAGATCGAGAACCTGCCGACCCACTCGGTGCCGCTCAAGCGCGGGGCGATCATCCTCTGTGACGGCGCCCTCGCCAACCCCTAGGCCGGCCACCGCGTTCAGCCTGCTCCTGGCCCTCGTCGCGATGGCCTTTGGCGCGCTCTTGCTCGCCGGGCCGATCGCCACCTTCGATCAGGGCATCTGGGGGCCCCACGCGCCCTACCTGCACCGCGACTTTCTCGGCGCGGTCTGGCTCTTCTGGGCCGAGGGGGCGGGCGGCAGCGAATTCTGGCTGAGCCAGCAATCCTGGCCCCAGGGCGGCCTGCCGCTGGTCTTTCACATCCCCAATCCCTGGGATGGCTGGCTGCTGCACGACCTGACCCTGCCTGAGGGCTGGAACCGCATGCAGTTGGGCCACCACCTCGCCAACCTCGGCGCGGCGGCCCTCTTCGTGCGCTCCACCGGCGCTGGGCCCCGCGGCACGCTGGGTGCCATGGCCCTCCTCGCCGCCAGCCCGCTGATGCTCCACGAGATCGCCGGCGGGCGCACGCTGTCGGGGGTGGCCTGGCCCGGTTTGCTCGCGCTGGCGCTGCTCCCCGTCGAGGGGGCCGCCGCGGGCATCGGCGCCGGGCTGCTGTTGGGGCTCCAGGGGCTCTGCTACCTCTACAGCGGCCTGCTCTTCGGCCTCGCGGCCCTGCTCCTGCGGCCGCGGGCCGGTCTGCTCGCCGCTGGCCTGCTGATGGCGCCCTACGCCGCCTACCTGGCCCCCTTGTGGGGCGGCCTGGACACCGGGGCGCCGCCGGCCGGCTTCACCCGCCTGCCCCTGGCCGGCCTCTTCACCGCCGAGGCCGTGCCCGAGCGCTTTCGCCTCGCGCCGGGCCTGCTCCTCGGCCTGCTCGGCGGCCTGCTGCCCGGACGCGGCCGGCTCCTCGCTGTGGCGCTGCTGGCCGGCCTTGTCGCCCTGGGAGACCGCCCCAGTTGGGCGCTTGGCGGTGGATCGGTGGCCTCGCCCCTCGCCTGGGTGCTCTGGGCCGTGCCCGGCCTCGGCCGGATGCACCACCCGGTGCGGGCCCTCTTCCTCCTCCTGCCCGCGCTGGCCGCCCTGGTCGCCGCCCTGCTCGACCGCCTGCCGCGCAGCGCCCTGCTGCTACCTGTGGCCCTGGCCCTCTGCATGACCGGCCAGGTCGAGCGGGCGGCGGCGGTGGCCCAGCCGGTGGAGCCGCCCGGCATGGCCTCGGCGGCCTGGCTCGCCGACAAAGAGGGCGCCATCGTCGATCTCACCGGGGAGGGCGGCGAGGCCCTGGGCCTGCAGATCCGCCACGGCCGCCCCATCGCCGAGGGGCTGCGCCAGGGCCGCGGCGATCTGAGCGCCCGCACCCGGGCCTGGGCCGCCGGAGAGGCAGACGCCACCGTGCTCTCCGAGCTGCGCGCCGCGGGCTTCACCTACCTGCTGGTGGTCGAGCGCCGCGGCCCGGTCGACGTCTCCCGCATCGAGGCCGCCCTGGGCCCGCCGGTGGGCCCCGGCGTCTACGCCCTCGCTACTCCGCCTTGAAGCTGGGCTCGCTCGCCTGGCCCCAGCGGAAGGTGGCGCTGGAGAGCAGGGAGACCTCGTCGGCGTCGGGATCAATGACGAGGCCAAAGCGGGTGTGAATCCAGGTGTCTTCGCCCACGCCGAGCTCGCCGCCAAAGACCACCGGCACGCGCAGGGCGGGGCCGCCGTCGGCGAGAGAGACGATCAGGCCGGGCTCGGCGCGGATGCGGGCCAGCTGGACCCCCATGCGGCCCAGCACGGTGAGCCCCACCTCATTGGGAATCTCCTCGTTGAGCCCCTGGCTCCAGGCGATCGCCACGCCCCCCTGCCCATCCTCGCCGAGGGGGCCCGCGAAGCTGAGCCAGGTCGAGGCCGCCTC
>JBEIQK010000085.1:0-13549 GCA_040376505.1 Alphaproteobacteria bacterium
GGAGCGCCTCTTGGGCCAGGGCGCGGGCCTCCTCGGTGGCCCCCTGGTCCAAGCGCGCCCCGGCGAGGAAGGCCACCAGCTCGGCGTCGAGCCAGGCCGGATCGGCCTCTCCGACGAGCAGGCGCGCGGCCTGCAGGTGGGCTGCCGCCTCTGGCAGGCCCTTGTGCGAGGCGAAGACCCCCTGGCGCCAGCGGTCGGCCAGCGAGCCGGCGCGGGCGAGGCGCCCCACCGAAGACCAGCGTCGGGCCAGCGCCTCCTCCAGGGCCTCGCGGTCGCGGGCGGTGTGCGAGACCCCGAGCGCGCTGTGCAGCTCCGCCGACCAGCCGGGCCCGAGGGCCAGATCGAGCGCCTGCTGCAATGCGGCATCGGGGCCGATCAAGACGCTGCCCGGCGCCTCGGTGGCCACCACCCGCGCCTTGGTCTCGAGCCCGTCGACCGCGCCCAGGGCGCCGCCGTCGACCCGGGCGCTGAAGCAGAGGCCGGCCGCCGGTTGGCGACCCAGCAGGGCGCTCAGGAGGGCGACGAGGCCGGCCAGCTCGAGGCTCTGGCCCTCCACCACGAGGTCGGGCGGCTTGTGCAGGTAGAGGCGCTCGGGCAGGGGGCCCGGGTCCTCCCGGCCGGCGAGGCGGGCGGCCTCGGTGCGCAGGCGGGCCACGAGGGGCTCGGCCAGCGGCTCCTCTCCGCGGACGGAGATGCGCAGCAGCAGGCCCTCCACTCCCTTGCTGCTGTGCAGCACGGGGAAGCGGGCCTCGCCGACCTGGGGCGCGTAGGCGAGGCGGGCGGCGTCGTCGCGGCGGACGCAGCGTGGCTGATCGGTGCGGCGGGCGGCGAAGGCCCCCGGGGCCCAGCGGCGGCGCCAGCTCTCCTCGGGGCTCACGACTGCACCACGATGTGCTGGCGGCCGTCCTTCCAGCGCAGCTCCACCTGTCCGTCGTGGTCGCGGGGCAGGCGGAAGGCCGTCACGCCGCCAGGGCCGGAATCGGGGGTCAGGGGCGCGCCATCAAAGAGGGCCTCGTCGGGGGCGTCGGCCCCGTCCCAGCAGAGCAGGAAGACGCCGCGGCGCAGCACCACCGACAGCTCGGCCTCGCCGACCGCTCCGATGGCCACGCCCTCATCGGTATCCTCGCCGTCGGCCGCCAGGGCGAGGCCCTGGTTGGCGGCCTGCAGATCGAAGAGGGCGCTGACGCGCGCGAAGCGGGCCACCAGCTGGTTCCAGAAGGAGAGGTGGGCCGGCCGGGCCCGGGCATAGGCGCCGCGCAGGTCGAGGGGCTCGTTCATACGCGGGGCGGCGGCGAGGTCGTCGAGGTAGCGCTGGGCCGGGTGCTCCGCGTCGAGGCGCAGCTCGTCGGAAAGCAGCGTGGCGGCATCGGCCTCGTCGAGGAAGGCGTTGGGATCGGCGTAGAGGGCGTCGAGCTGCGCCTCGACGGGGGCCTCGTCGCCGGTGAGGGCCGCGAGGCCGCCGACGCGGACGGCGTGGAGGAGGCCGGCGCCCGGCAGGGTGAGGGGCCGCCGCCAGGGCCGTGCGGCGAGGATGCTGCGACGCAGCGCGCGTCGGAGGTCGGAGCCGACGGTCTCGTCGGTGAGCAGGCCGGCGGCCGACAGGGCGAGGCCGGCGGCCTCGGCGTCGAGGCCCTGGGGGTCGCTGAGGAGGCCGGGTCCGTGGGCGTCGAGCTCGGCACGGAGTGCGGCGCGGGTGAGGGGAGAGGAGGTCATGGGCGCTCCGCGGTGGGGGGTTCCCCGGAGAGACGGGGCGAGGTCGCCGCGGCGGACAGGGCCGTCTTCAGAGAGAGCTCTCCGCGCTTGCACCACTTCTGCAGCAGGCCGCGCTTGGTCTCGAAGAGTTCGCTGTCGGTGGTGCGGAAGGTGATCAGATCGGGGTGATCGCCGCCCCACAGGATGAAGGTGCCCTGGGCGCGGCGCTCGGGATCGTCGTCGTCGAGGGGGCGGGCGGCGTGCAGGCGGTCCCAGGCCACGGCGGCGTTGGGGTAGAGGTCGCGGGGGCCCATCTCGTGCAGGTGCGGCGGCACGATCTGCTCGGGGAGGTGCACCATCAGCACGCCGATGCGGTAGTTGGGCTTGAGGTCGAGGGCATGCTGCACCACAGCAGAGATCGCCCGGCGCTGATCGAGGGGGGCGTCGGGGGCCGGGCCCTCCGAGACGAGCGGCCGGCCGGAGCGCTCGTCGGCGTCGAGGTCTTCGTCGGGGGGATCGTGCTTGTTTTCGTGGCGGCGGTGGCGACGCAGCTCGTCCTGGATCAGGTTGTCAAAGGTCCGCCGAAGCAGGCCCTCCGGCGAGCTCACTTCGCCCGCCACGGCGAGGCCCCCCTGGTTCATGGCCCGCTGGATCAGGCGCGCCAGCACGGCCTGCGCGAGCTCCTCTGCGCTGTGTGCGGCGCTCTGTCGGGCCCGGCAGACCCTCTGCAGCAGGGCTTCTACGTCGCGATGACACAGGGCGCGCCAAGCGGCGATTTCGCCCTGCCAGCCGCTGCGCAGCAAGGGCGCGATGACGGTTGGATCCACTCTCCCTCCCTTTGTTCAGGGCCAGAGGCCCCTCGAAGGGGGAGGGTAGCACAGATCAGGGCGTGCGCTCGAGGCGATCCAGCCGGTCGGCGCTGGCCTTGGCCGCCTCCTTGAGCTTGTCGACTTCTGCCTGCAAGGCGCGCACCGCGTCGGCGGGGCCCTTGCCGGCGCTGATCTTGCGGCTGGCGTCGAAGGCGCGCCGGGCGAGCCGACCGTCTTCGCGGGCCTCGTGGATGCGCGCCAGCAGCGCGCCGGCCCGCGGGTCTTTGGCCACCCCCAGGGCGTTGATGGCGGCGAGGCGCACCCGGAAGGGCCCCTCGGCGGCGAGGCCCATCAGGGCGTCGACGGCGGCGCGGCGGGTGGACTCCACCTCATCGGCAAGGCGGCCGAGCGCGCTCGCTGCAGCGGCCCGGGCGCGCACGCCTTTGGTCTCGCCGATCCAGCCGAGCAGGACAGGGAGGGCGGCCGGGTCCTGGGTGAAGCCGAGGCCTTGCAGCGCGTGGACGCAGAGCACCTCCGCCCAGGAGGTCAGGGCGGCCAGCGCGGAGAGGCGCTCCACCGCGCCGCCCACCCGCAGGCGACCCAGCGCCTTGGCGGCCTCGCCGCTGACGTGCAGACTCGGGTCGCCGGCCTCGACAAAGGCGATCAGGGCGGCCTCGACCTCGGGGGTGCGGCAGGCGCCCAGCGCGCTCACCACCGCGCGGCGGGCCTTGGGGTGGGGCTCGGCGAGGGCGCCGATCAGGGCGGCGCGGGCGGCGGCCTTTCCGTTTTCGCCGAGCAGGGCGGCGATCTCGACCCGAACCCCCCAGAAGGCGTCGGCCCGCAGGGCCTCGGCGAGGGCGCTGATCGCGGCGGGCGAGCCCTCGGCGGCCAGGGCCCGGGCGGCGCGGATGCGCCCCACCACGCCATCTTCGCGGAGCGAGCGCAGAAGCAGGCTGCGCGGCCCCTTGAGCGTCAGGTCGCAGAGCAGGCGAAAGCCGGGATCGACCTCTACGCCCAGCAGCTCACCCTCGATCGGCAGGGCGAAGGTGCGGCGGCGCTCGCGCACGGGCAGGGTGAGGCGGCGCTCGCCGGCCGCGGTGACCAGACGCAGGCTCAGGGGCAGATCGTAGGCCTCGGGCACGCCCTCCCCCGACTGGGTCTGATCAACGGTGACGCTGAGCAGCCCGGCCTCGGCGGCCAGGGTGACCGTCCAGGTGGGGTGGCCGGGGCTCTCCACCATCGACTGGAAGAAGCCGTCGAGGGTGCGGCCGGTGTGGTCTTCGTAGGCCCGCTGCAGGTGCCGGGTGTGGACGGCGCCGTAGGCGTGGCGGGCGAGGTAGGCGCGGGCGGCGCCGAAGAAGTCGGTGTCGCCGAGCAGGGTGCGCAGGGTGTGCAGCACCAGGGCGCCCTTCTCGTAGAGGTGGCGGTCGAAGACGTCGATCGGGCTGCGGTAGCGGTAGCTGATGATCGGCCGGCGGTACGAGCCGCTGTCCTCGTCGAGGTAGGCGCCCTGGTGCCCAAAGAGGGCGTAGGCCGCCTCGTCGGCGCCGCGATCGACCTCATTCCAGACGTATTCCGAGTAGGTGGCCCAGCCCTCGTTGAGCCAGCCCTGGCTCCAGTCCTGGCAGGTCACCAGATCGCCAAACCACTGGTGGGCCAGCTCGTGGGCGATGAGATCGTCGGAGTCCCAGTCCAGGGCGGCGCGCTCGTCGGTGAGCACCGTGTCGATGAGCGTGGTGGCCCCGGCGTTCTCCATGCCGCCGAAGATGAAGTCGTGCACCACCACCTGATCGTAGCGGGGCCAGGGGTAGGGGCCGTAGCGCTCCTCGAAGAGGGCCACCATCTGCGGGGTCTTGTGAAAGCCGCGCCGCACCGCCGCCTCGTCGCTGCCGCGGGGGGTGAGGTAGCGCAGGGGCACCGTACCGGCGGCCTCCTCCATCACGTCCAGCTCGGCGACGACGAAGGTGAGCAGGTAGACGGGGATCGGCTGGCGCTCCTCCCAGCGCCAGGTCTCAAAGCCCGGCTCGGCGGCGGGGCCCCGGGCGAGGAGGCGGCCGTTGCCCACCACCGTAAAGCCCGACGGCGCGCTCATCTCCACGCAGACCGGCTGCTTGACGCCGGGCTGGTCGATGCAAGGGAAGAGGAAGTGGCCGTCTTCGTCCTGGCACTGGGTCCAGGCCATCGGCCGGCGCGCGGGCTCGGCGGCGGTGGGCCCCGTGAAGTAGAGGCCCCGGCGCGGCTGTGCGCGGTAGGAGACCGTGAGGACCGCGCTGCGGCCGGCCAGATCGAAGAGCCGCAGGCTGTCGTCGGCGTGGAGGAAGCGGGCCTTGGCCCCGTCCACGGTGAGCGACAGCAGGGTGGCCTCGCCAAAGTCGAGGCGCACCACGGCGGGGAAGGCGGCGCCGATCGCGGCGAGGCGCAGGGTGGCGGTGGCCTCGTAGCGCTGGCTGCGCGGGTCGACGGTGGCCTG
Organism: Alphaproteobacteria bacterium; assembly: GCA_040376505.1. Taxonomy (GTDB): domain Bacteria; phylum Myxococcota_A; class UBA796; order UBA796; family UBA2385; genus JBEIQK01. The sequence continues at coordinate 4,972 of JBEIQK010000085.1, forward strand.
CAGGGTGAGCTGCTCGATGGTGACGCTGCGATCGGCGGCGTAGCGCGGGACCGCCCCCGGCTCGGCGAAGGGGGCGCGGGCCTCGGCGAACAGGCCGCTCTCGCGGGCCTCCAGGCTGAGACTCTTGTCGGTGAGCGTGTGGCTGGACGTCATCGGGCACCCCAAGCGGCCGCCGCGGCTATCCGATCTGGACCCCCCTGCCCACCGCCGGCCGCCGGGTGGGGCGGCGCCGAGACCCAATAGGGGGGGGCAAAGTGTCGGGGTATCGTTGTGCATCCATCGAGAATTCGTTTGGCATCCTGAGGAGGTCGCCGATACCTTGGTCGCAGCGGCAATTCACGACTGCGGGGAGGAGATGATCCCCGGTTGGATTGTCGAAGACGGCCCTCCTCCCCTCTGCGCAGGCCTGTTGGAGGCGGGGTCGTCGTCCTGGGTCCACCCGCCAATCCTTTGGGCCCGCGGGCTCGAAGCAGGAGGTACGCCGATGTCGAGCTCCATCTCGTCGCCGTCTTCGGAGAGGGAGGGCACCGCTGCGCATGCAGAGGCCGACGCCCTGCGGTCCACCCCCGATGCCCGGGAGATCGGCCCCCACCTCTACAACCTCGTGGCGGCTTTGGGATCGGGGGTGATTCACCAGCAGCCCGATGGGCTCTTCGCCGTCAAGAACATCGACGCCACCAGCGCGGCGCTCGGTGCGCTGGCGCCGGGTGTGGGCGAGGGGGGCATGCGCACCCTGCTGCTGGCCGCGGTGGAGGAGCTGAACGACAGCGTTCAGCACGATGGCCCCGTCAACTATGTCACGCCCTGAGGGCGCGGGTCGGGAGGGCTCGCTGTGGAGCCCGGCGGTGGCCCGGTGGTGCGCCCCCAGCCTGCCCCCCCGCCTCTGTGATGTGCTGGCCACCATGGCCCAGGAAGCCGACGCCCAGCGTCAACAGGAGGGGCGTCGCACCTCCTTCGGGCGCCAGGTCTTCCGCCTTGGCCTCGCCCTGGGGCTCTCGAGCGCCCTGTGCCGCCGCTGCGGGGTCTTTCTGGATGGTCTGTCTTTGCTCTTCGACATCACCGATAACCTCGCCGACGAAGCCGAAGACATCGCCCGGGGGCGGCGGAGCGGCCCGGCCTATGGCAGCCAACCGCGCCCCTTGGTGATGGCGACGCCGCCGCTCTTGTTGGGGGCCCTGCTGCATGGCCTTCATCTGCAGGTGGGGCCGCTGAGCCCCCATGTGCCCTATGCGATCGGTCGCCTGATGGAGGTGCTGTCGGCGCTCACGCTGGGTCAAGGTCTGGAGCGGGGCGATCCCGGGCGGGCCGCGGCCGTGGCTGGCCCCCAGGGCCTCCTCTTTGCGCTGCCGCTCTGGCTCCGCCACGGCGCCGCCCCGGCGCCCCGCCTCGCGGTCGAAGGCTGGGGGCGCTCGCTCGCCACCCTCTGGGAGCTGGCCAGCGAGGAGCAGGAGGGGGTTCTGGGGGCCCGCGCCCGCCTCGCCGAGGCCGAGGCAGCCCTGCGCGCCGACTGGCCCCGGTTGCCGGCCTTTGAAGCGGGGGCTCCCTTTGACTGGCGCAACGTGACGGGGCTACGTGCATCCGCAGAGGGCTGAGGTCGAATGGAAGATGAGGGGCTTCTCCCAGCAGCGCAGCGCCTCGTGGCGCTCCGGGCCGCCTACGAGCGGCCGCACCTCTACGCCTTCGCCCTGGCGGTCCTCGGCGCGACCGGCCTCGCGCAGCTCCTCCCCCTGTGGCTGGGCTCCATGGCCCCTGCCTGGAGCGGCGCCTGGTGGGGCTTTGCCTGGATGCTGGCGGGCCTGTCCATCGTCGTGCCCTGGATCGACCGGCGCTCGATCCTGAAGGGTGACCTCGTCGGGCTGCGCCGGCACTTTCGGTGGGGCAGCCTTGTGCAGGGCACCTGGGCGCTGTGGCTGGCCTGGATCTGTCCGCTTCCGGTGGGCATCATCAGCCTGATCTTTCTGGTGATGACGCTGCACCAGGACGCGCCGGTCTTTGGTGTGTCCTACCTGCGGCCCTTCTACCTGCTGCTGATCCCGAGCTTCTTTGCTTTGCTCCTGCTGGTGGATGGCATCGGCGGGCCGGGGCTCCTCGCCGCGGTGGATGCCCACCCACCGATGGTGGTGCTGGTCGCCAGCCTCTGGCTGCTCACCGAGCTGCTCCTGGTGCTCTTTCTGTGGGTGCAGGTCGGCCAGCAGCGGGCGATGGCCGAGGTGCGGCGCGCCCAGGAGGAGACCCAGCGCCACCTCGCCCTGCTCCAGGCCGAGCGCGCGGTGATGGAGCAGGCGGGGCCGATCCTGCAGGTTGGGGCCCGGGTCTCGATTGTGCTGCACGACGCCCGCAACCAGGTGCAAGCGATGGTCTCGGCGGCCGAGCTCAGCCAGGAGCTGCTGGCCGAGGGCCACTCCGACGACGGGCTGCGGCGGGCGCTGGCGGGCCCGATCGACGAGGTGCAGCGGGCGGCCCTCGCGCTGGTGGCGTTAATCAGCCAGTTGACATCGGCCTTTCGGGAGTCCCCGAATCCACAGCCGGTTCGTCTTCCTGCGCTGGTGGACCAGGCGGAGGCCCAACTCCGCGGCCTCGTCGAGGGTGACGCCGCCCTGGTCGAGCGGTCGCTGGTCGACGAGGAGGTCTGTGTGGGCGCCTACCACGCCCCAATCCTGGCCAACCTGATGGCCAACGGCCTGCACCACGGCGGTTGCCGCCGGCTCTGTCTGAGGGCCGAGCGGGCCAGCCCTTGGTACATCACCCTCCATGTCGAAGACCAGGGCCTCGACGGCGAGGCCCGCGATCGCGCCCTGGCCGACATCCGCGCGAGCCTCGACCTCAGCCAGCCCGCCGCGCCACGGGGGGCCGACCGCCCCGGCTTGGGGCTGGGCCTGCGCATCATCAAGACCCTCGTGGTGTGCGATCGGGGCGGGCTCTTTGCCGCTCCGCAGGCCGGCGGCCCCGGCATCGTGATGAGCCTCTGGCTCCCCCGCCTACCGCCTGCCCGGATCCCCCCGGAGGCCTCCCCGGTCGGCTGAGGGCGCGCCGGCCGACGGCTGGACAGGCTTGCTGCATCGCAATATCGGTGTGCGTTGCAGCAATCTTCAGGAGGCCCCCATGGCCCAGGTCGGCGTGCTGGCCACCGGCACCTATCTCCCCACCCCGCGCATGAGCGCCGCCGATCTGGCCGTCGCCACCGGCATCCCCGAGGCCATCGTGCGCGAGCGCTTTGGCGTGGAGAGCAAGCCGATCCCCGGCCCCGACGATCACACCGCGGCGATGGGGGCCTGGGCCGCCCAGGACGCCCTGCGCAAGGCCGGCGTGGAGGCCGACGAGATCGACGTCATCCTCTCGATCAGCGAAGAGCACAAAGAGCACCCGCTGATGGTCTCGGGCATCAAGATCCAGCAGCTCATCGGCGCCCGGCGGGCCTGGGCGGTGGACGTGGCCCAGCGCTGCTGCACCACGCTGTCGGCCCTGGCCCTGGCCCGCGGGCTGATGGCCACCGACAAGCGGGTGCGCACCGTGCTTCTCGCCGGTGGCTACCGCAACAGCGACCTCATCGACTACAAGAACCCGCGGGTGAGCTTCATGTACAGCCTCGCGGCGGCGGGGGGCGCCCTCCTGCTGCGGCGCGACATGACGGAGAACCTGCTGCTCGGCCACGCCCTGCGCTCCGATGGCGACTTCGCCGACGATGTCCACGTGTACGCCGGCGGCACCGTGGCCCCGCTGCGGGCCGAACACCTGGGCACGGGGGCGGTGATGCTCGATGTCTTCGACGTCGAGGGCATGAAGGCCCGGCTGGCGGCCCGCTCGCACCCCAATTTTATGGCGGTGATCCGCGAGGCAGCGGCCGAGGCCGGCTTTGCGGCGGTGGACTACCTGGGTCTGCTGCACATGAAGCGGTCGGCCCACGAGGCCGTGCTGCGGGAGATGGGACTGACGAGTGAACAGTCGATCTACCTCTCCGACACGGGGCATATGGGGCAATTGGACCCGATCTTCTCGCTGCAGAGGGCGGTGGAGCAGGGCCGCGTTCGGGCGGGGAGCCGGGTGGTGCTGGCCAGCGCGGGGGTCTCCTACGCCTGGGGGGCGGTGGCCCTGCAGTGGGGTGGGCGGTAGCGGAGCACTCCCCCATGAACGAGCGATGGACGGCCTTCGCGGAGCCCCCTGCGACCCCTCCCGCCGTGCGCCTTGGCCTTGCCCCCACCCCAAGCCGGCTGTAGAGCCCCGCAGGCAGCGAACCCGGACAGCACCCCTGATGTCTGACCCGGGCGCCCCCCGCAGCGAGGCCCCGATGCTCCCCTTCCTCCTCTCGCTCTCTCTCGCCCACGCCGGCTGGGAGCCCCAGCCCAGCGACCTCAAGGCCTACAGCCACGCCATCGTCGCGCTGGGCGGCTCCGACCTCAACGGCGCCACCCAGGGCTTCCGCGCCGTGCTCAGCCGCGACCCCTCCTGCGGGATGGCCCGTCACGGCCTCGCCATGGCCTTGCTGCGCGCCGGCAAGGCCCCCGAGGCCCTCTCCGAGTTGGAGACCGCGCTCGGCAGCTACCCCGGCCAGGTGGAGCTCCTCGTCGGCGTGTCGAGCGCCAGCTTCGTGCTCCAGGACTTTGGCCGCGCCCGCAAGGCCGCCGAGCTCGCCGTAACCGCCGACCCCGCCTCGATCGACGCCCACGCCGTCCTGCAGCAGGCCCTGCTGCGGGTCGGCGACCACCGCGCCGCCCAGGCCGACCTCGCCGCCGCCAAAGCCGCCCTGCCCGACCCGGTGATCGCCTGCTTCGAGGTGCAGCTCGCCGCCGAGACCGGCGACAGCGCCACCGCCGCCAGCCGCCTGGAGGCCTGCAAGCGCGCCGGCACCCTCGATCTCCTCGCTGGAGCCATGAGCCGCGTCGACGGCGGAGCCGGCTACGCCGCCACCGTCGGCGACATGGCCAGCCGGCTCGGCCTCAACACCCTGGTCCTGCAGTCCCAGGCCGTCGACCGCTTCAACGAGGGCGACTACGCCGGCACCCTCGCGCTCTTGGACCCCCTCCTGGAGGCCCGCCCCCAGCAGGCCGACGCCCGCGTGCTGCGCGCCCGCGCCCGCCAGGAGCTGGGTGACAAGGCCGGCGCCCGCGCCGACTTCGAGGCCGCCCTCTCCGGCGCCACCTACGTCGATGTGCACGGCAACGGCGCCGTGAGCGGCATCCTGCGCGCCTCCGACGCCGCGGCCTTCGCCGATCAGCTCGCCGACGGCGCTGGCGAGCTGGTGAAGCTGCTGATCGAGGCCAAAGACCCCAGCGCCGAAGCTCGCCTCGCCGCACTCGACAAGCAGATGGGCCCCCACCCGGCCCTGGTCGGCGCCCGTGCCCGCCTGCTGCTCGCCCAGGGCAAGGCCGCCCAGGTCACCCCGGCCCTGGAGGGCGGGCTCCAGGCCTGGCCCGGCCACCCCCGCCTGCGCGAGGTCGCCGCCCTGCTGGCCACCCAGTCGCCCCAGGCCCTGGGCCCCAAGGCGGTGGAGGCGCTGAGCCGCTCGGGCGACTGGACCGACCGCTACAACCTCGCCTTCGCCCGCCGCAAGAGCGGCGACGCCGCCGGCTGCCTCGCCCTGGTCGACGCCGCCATCGCGGATCTCAAGCCCAGCGCCGAGGTCGCCGGCAAGCTCTCGATCATCGGCTACGGCTGCGCCGTCGATCAGGGCGACGCCGCCCGGGCCGACGCCCTGCTCGCCAAGGTCGGCGGCGCCGACAAGGTGCCGGCCACCACCCGCTACAACCACGCCCTGCTGCACAAGAACGCCGGCACCCCCGAGGCCGCCCTGCGCCTCGTCGCCCCCATCGCCGAGCGCCCACCCGCCGACAACGCCGAGCTGGCCAGCGCCGCCACGAGCCTCGCCATCCAGCTCTATGGCAACGCCAAGGACTGGGGCCACGCGGTACCCCTGGCCACGGCCGCCGCCGTAAAGCCCTACGATCAGCTCTGGCTCGGCTCCAAGCTGGCCGCCGACGGGCAGATCCCCCAGGCCCGCGCCCTGTTGAGCCGCGGCTGCCCGCGCCTTGCTGGCGACGAGAAGGCCCGCTGCGACAAGCTCCTCGGCCAGGTGGGCGGGCCGCTTTAAGCGGTTTTGCGCCGAATCACGGCGTAGCGCAAGAAGAGCTCATCGCCCGCCCGCCGCAGGTCGATGAGCTGCAGGCGGCGCGCGTCGTCCACCGAAAAGCCCGGCCCATCGAGCAGGGTGGGGGCCTTGACGCCGCCCAATAACAGAGGACAGAGGGTGACATTGACCTCGTCGACGAGGTCCTGGGCCAGCAGTTGGGCCAGCAGGTCGCCGCCCCCCTCCACCAGCACGCGCTGCACCCCCTGGGCCGCCAGCTCGGCGAGCACCCAGGCCGGGTTGGGGTCGAGGGTGGTGAAGACCTCGCCCCCCAGGGCGGCGGCGTGGGCCTGCACGTCGAGGCCCTCGGGCCCAAAGAGCAGCGGCCGCGTCGGCGCCCCCACCCAGCGGGAGGCCCAGTCGGGATCGGCCGGCGCCCCGTCGCCAAAGAGCCCCCGGCGCGTGAGGATCGCGTTGATCAGCGGCTTGTCACGCGGGGGCGCCCCCGGGGCGTCGGTGGAGGGGTAGGGCCAGCAGCGAAAGGTGTGGCCCCCCACGAAGATCGCGTCGACCCCCGCCCGCAAGACCTCCATCGTGCGCAGGTCTTCTTCGCTGCCCAGCGTCGAGAAGCCACGGTCGACCGCCGCGATCTTGCCGTCGAGCGAGATCGCGTTGTTGGTGATCACCTTCATGGGGCGAAGTCGGCGGGGCTCCGCCAGCACTCGGCTGAGACCGCCCGCACATTGGGCAGGTAGGTGGGGCCCTTCACCACCCGCACCCGCACGGCCTGCACGGCGTAGCCCTGGCAGATCGCCCGGGCGCTCTGTTCGGCGATGGTCTCGATCAGGTGCCACTCGCGGCTGGCGAGCAGGGCGAGCAGGTCGTCGTTGACCCGCGCGTAGTCGAGCACGCCCGGCGCGTCGATGCGATCGAGCGCGGCGGCGGCGCGCCAGTCGGTGAAGAGATCGAAGTCGATCTCGATGCGTTGGGGGGTGGCGCGCTCCTCGGCGGTGCAGCCCACATGGGCATCGTAGCCGAAGGCGATCCCGCTGATCTTGTCACAGCGGCTGAGGTCGAGCGGGGTCATGGCGGTTGCTCCGCGCCGAGTGTACCCCTGTGGACGTTCCTTGCAACCGGAGGGGGCCCGGGGCCTGTGCACCGATCGGCTCCTGGGCCGGCCCTGCACCGGCCGCCCCTTCGTCTGCCGGCGCCCGGTCGCCCCCAGAGCGGCGATCAGTCGGCCCGCTCCAGCGCCACCTCGGCGTCGAGGCTGCCGCCCACCGCCTTCAGCTCGCCGCCGCAGGCCATCGCCTCGCCCTGCTGCGTGCAGTCCCAGGCAACGTGGACGGTCTCCGAATAGGTGTCGCCGAGCGCGATGCCCCCCTCGGCGTAGAGCGTGAGGTCGGAGGGGTCTGCCAGGGCCGACCAGTCGCCGGCCATCGCCAGCTCGATGCCGATCTCGTAGCCGGCGACGACCTCGGAGAGGGTCGCCGAGAACTGCACCGCCGCGCTGCGATCGGCGGCCAGCTCCAGGGCCCCGGTGGCGGTGCCTGGTACAAAGATCTCCACCCCCGAGTAGGAGGCCCGCAGATCGGTGATCGTCCAGGCCCCTGGATAGTCCAGGGTGGCGTCTCCGCCGACACAGTCGCCGTCCACGCCATCCTCGGGGCTGTCGGGGGCGCCGGGGTCCACATAGGGGTCCTGATCGTCGCAGTCCTCTTCGGCCGTGAAGCCATCGAAGTCAGCGTCGACCGGGCCCTTGCAGGCGGCGAGCCCCAGGAGCAGGAGCCATCCCCTCATGTTTGCCTCATGGCCGGCACATCGGGCAGGCCGCTGTCGGTGGTGTCCACGCCGAGGGCCCCGAGGAGGCCGCTATAGATCTCCGCCTCGGCCATCTCCCGCGTCGGATCGGGGTCGCCGGAGACGGGGTCGAAGCCATAGGTGAGGCCGGTGTCGGGGTCCACGCCGCCAAGCAGCGTGTCGCCCGGCACGAGGGGCGAGAAGACCGCCACGCCATTGTTCAGGTGATGGCCGGTGCCCCAGTCGCTGGCCCCCGCCGGCCGGGTCTTGGCCCGGCCGAATTCCGTCGCGACATAGATCATCGACCGATCCCACAGCGTGGTGCCGTCGCCAAAGTCCTCGTTGGAGAGCAGGGTGATCAGCCCGTCGACGATGCTGTAGAGCCGGCTCCACACCACCGCCTGCCCGGCGCGGTGGGCCTGGTGGGAGAAGTCAAAGGCGAGGGGCGGGTTCAAGACCGAGTCGTCGGGCAGGCCGGCGGCGGCCGAGGCTCCCTCCTTGTAGACAAAGGAGAAGCTGGGCCCCAGGGTCACTGTCACCGAGACCCGGTATTTGAGCAGCAGGAAGGCCATCGCTGCCTGGGCCTGCAGCGGATCGGTGGCGAAGTCGGGAAAGACGGCGCGCACAGCGTCGGCGGAGGGCGAGGTGGCGAGCCCATAGTCGGAGAGCGGGAAGTCGGCGGAGTTGGGCGTGATCATCAGCCGGGTGATCAGATCC
>JBEIQK010000658.1:0-3814 GCA_040376505.1 Alphaproteobacteria bacterium
GACCTTCTGATTCAGGTCAAGGCGCAGTCCACAAGCCACCTCGACCTGAGAGTCGCCCCCACCACAACGACCCTTGGAATGCAGGACGCGTGCCTCGAGTCCCACGACTGGATCGGCGCAGACTTCACCGCCGACCCTCGCTTCGTGACGGTGCCTCAGGACTACAGCCCCAGCACCAACGAGAGGACCGTCCCCTTCTCGGCGATGAGCATCGACGCCACTGTCATGCCTGGGGGCGTAGGGCTTGAAAAGCTCCGCGTCACCGGAGAAGTCGACATGCGCGACGCCGCCCCTCTCTTAGCCGACGTCCTGGGCACCACAGATGCAATTGAGCTCTGCGGCCTGTTGGCGGGCTTTGGCGTGACCTGCATGACTTGTGTGTCGGATGGCTGGGACGTCTGCATTCCTGTCTACTCTGAAGAGACCTTCGCCGTCTTGGAGGCCGACACCTCGGTGGACTGTGTCCGATCCGAGTTCTGCCACCCCGACTGCGCCACCAGCACCTGCGAAGACCCCAGAGACGGCGTCTGCGACTGACCCAGACCCCGCCAATCCGTCTTCGCCCCGCCCTGGGAGGTCGCCGCCGGAGGCGTGAGCACAGAGAACGTCATCCTGACCGACACAAACACAGTCTCGATGGCAGGAGACATGAACCGCATCGACACCTCCGCCGACGTCCTTCCCTCCCAGCCCCTCGACTGCACCACCCCCGCGCCCCATCTGCAATGGAGCGGCATCTTCGTCTCCCATGGCGATGCGCCCCCCAACCTCGACGGCGCCGGTGTCCCCTGCGCCGACCCCCTCGCCGGCGTCTGCGACTGAGCCGCGTCACCAAAGCCCTACCCACCTGCCCCGCCGGCCGGCTACATTGGCCGCGCGCTGACGATTCCCCCTGGATGGAGAAGACCATGAACCGCACCCTGCTGCTTGTCACCCTCGCCCTCGCGGTCGCCTGCAACGGCGACAAGGCCACCGACACCTCCGACGACGTCACGGGCAACTCCTGCTCGATCACCGTCTCGTCGGCCTCGCCCAGCGATGGCACCGCCGACGTCGACCCCGGCACCGCCGTCTCCTTCACGCTGTCGGGCTCCGACGCCGACGCCAACATCACCCTGGTCGACGCCGCCGGCAGCGCCGTGGATGGCTCGGTGAGCGTGAGCGGCCCCACCGTCACCTTCACCCCCGCCGGCCCCCTGGCCGCCGCCACCGCCCACACCGCCACGGTCTCCTTCTGCAAGGACACCGATGAGCCCGGCACCGGCACCACCAGCTTCACCACCGTGGCGGGCGACCCCACCGGCGATCTCACCGGCAACACCTACAACGTCAACATCTCCGGCGCGAACTGGGCCTCGCCGGCTGGCGTCGGCTCGCTCATCGCCGGCGCCATCACCGCCGACCTCCTCGTCGGTGTGATCAGCCAGAGCGACACCGAGCTCGGCCTCATTGGCGGCGTCACCACCGACATCGGCGGCCCCCAGGACTACTGCGCCCCCAGCATCGACTTCCCCGTCGCCGACTTCAGCTCCAACCCCTCCTTCGTCGCCGGCCCCTCCGACGTCGTCTTCCAGGTCTCCGGCTACACCGTGCCCATCACCAGCCTGCTGGTGAGCGGCACCTTCGCCACCGACGGCAGCGTCTTCACCAACGGCCAGGTCGCCGGTCAGATCGACGTGCGCGACATCGCCGACCTCCTCGGCTCGATCGCCGGCACCGACGACCCCACCGCCATCTGCGGCCTGCTCGCCGGCTTCGGCGCCTCCTGCGTCACCTGCGCCACCGACAGCGAGCCCCTCTGCATCGACGTGCTGGTGACCGACATCACCGCCACGCTGGTGAGCGGAACCACCGTCGAGTGCGTGGACGAGTCCAACTGCCACCCGATGTGTGAAGCCAACACCTGCGGCGACCCCACCGCCGGCGAATGCCCCTAAGTCGGCGCCGGCAGCTCCAGGGCGGTCAGCACCGCCCGAAAGTCGTCGGGCAGCGGTGAGACAAAGGTCAGCCGCTCGCCCGACCGCGGGTGAACAAAGCCGAGCCGCTCGGCGTGCAGGAGCTGGTGGTCGAGCCCCTCGAAGCCGGGCAGCGCATGGCCCGGCCCGTAGAGCGGATCGCCCACCAGCGGGTGCCCCAGGTGGGTCAGGTGGACGCGGATCTGGTGGGTCCGCCCGGTCTCCAGGCGACAGGAGACCAGGTTCACCACCCGCCGCCCCACCGCCGCCGTGCCCAGGCGCTCCCAGTGGGTCACCGCCCGCTTGCCGCCGCTCTTCACCACCGCAAAGCGCAGGCGATCGCGCGGATGGCGGCCCAAGGCCGCGTCGACCGTGCCCCGATCGCCGCGCAGCTCGCCCCAGACCAGCGCGAGGTAGCGCCGCTCGGCGCTGTGATCGGCGAACTGCCGCGCCAGCCCCTCATGGGCCTCCGGCGTGCGCGCCACCACCAGCACCCCGCTGGTGCCCTTGTCGATGCGGTGGACGATGCCCGGCCGCTCCGGCGCATCGGGATCTTCCGACTCGCCGCCCAGCAGGTGCAGCAGGGCGTTCACCAGCGTGCCCGAGGCGTGGCCCTTCGCCGGATGCACCACCAGCCCCGCCGGCTTGTCGACCACCACGAGGTCTACATCCTGAAAGAGCAGCGGCACGGCGATGTCTTCGGCGATGAGCCCCGTCGGCGCCGGCGGCGGGATCTCCACCTCCACCACCGCCCCGGCCCGCAGGCGCTCGCCGGCCTTGGCCACCGCCCGGCCATCCACCCAAACCCGCCCTTCGGCGATCCAGGCGCTCACCCGGCTGCGGCTCACCCCCAGCTCAGCGCAGAGGCCCTGATCGAGGCGCGCCAAGGCCTCGGGCGCCACCCAGCGGCGCCGGCCTGGCTCCACCGACATGCCCTAGCCCCGGTGGTTGGAGTACAGGGCCATGAAGCCTTCGACCACGCCGCGGTCGGCCACGCCGAGCACCTCGGCGATCTGCTTCATGTAGCCGCGCACAAAGGTGGCGGCGGGCAGCTTGTCGAAGGCGTTGTCTTCGATCGCCGAGAGGTAGCGCGTGGAGATGCGGGTGGCCCGGGAGAGGTCTTCCACCGCCATGTTGCGCGACTCGCGCACCCCTTTGAGGAAGCGCCCGTCCATGCCGTAGCGGCGCAGGAGGCGATCGACCTCGTCGCCCTCCTCCTCCATGCGCACCGCCACCGAGGCCGCCGCGCTGGCCACCATCCCCGCGTTGGAATTGCTGCCCACCACGCGCACGCGCATCGTTTCGGTGAGGTCGACCTCTGGGGCCCAGGGCGCCACATCGGTGAGCCGCGGCATCACATGCAGGCCCACCTCGTCGTCATCCTCGATCTCCACCACCGGGGCCGCCACGGGCGGCGGCGGCGCTGGCGCTGGAAGCGGCACCACCTCCGCCCGGCGAACCGGCGCCCGACGGGTTGGCGCGCCGGCCCCCGCCATCGGCTCGGGCAGCGGATCCCCCACGGGGAGGTCGGTCAGCGCCCGCACCGCCGCGAGGCCGCCATGGGCCAGCGGATCGACCAGGGCCCGCCGGGCCTGCTCCCACAAGGCCTCGGCGCTCTCGGGAAGGCCGGCGGAGACCGCGGCGCGGAAGGCATCGTAGCTGCGACGGCGGGTCGCGCTCTGGAGCACCTCCATCGCCTCGCGCAGATCGCGCTCCTGCCCTTCGAGGATGCGGACATCTGCCCCCTGACGCCGGGCCGCGCGCAAGCGCCGCACCAGCTCAGCGAGCCGCCGCTGGTAGGCGACGCGGAGCTCATCAGCCGGGGCTGCGGGGTCCACGCCGAGCAACTCATAGAAGCC
>JBEIQK010000621.1:0-4031 GCA_040376505.1 Alphaproteobacteria bacterium
GGCCGAGGCGATCGGCGCGCAGGCCGTCGACGCTGATCAGCACCAGATTGGGCGGGGCGGCCACCGCGAGGCCGATGAGGAGGGCGATCATCGCGGGGCCTCGGTGGGTGTGGGCCGCGAACGCAGCAGCGTGGCGGCGGCGGCCCGGGCATTCGCGAGGCGCCAGGCCTCCCGCAGCTCGGCCATGCGGTGGATGAGGAGCAGGCTGAGCAGCGAATTGCCGACCAGCAGGGCCAGGAGGAGGTGGGGGCGGCCGCGCATCAACGCACCCGGGGGATGGGCGCCAGCGAGGCGCGCAGGGGGCTCGTGTACTGGAGCAGCCAGTCCACCTCGTGAACCTCGATCTGGCCGCTCTGATCGAGGTCGGCCACCGCGAAGGGCAGCTCGCCATCGGTGACCAGGGCGTACTCGTCGGCGGAGAGCTCGCCGTCGCCGTCGCCATCGACGCGCAGCATCAGGTCGTGGGCCTGGGGGCTGGCGCTGGGCGGGGCGAGGCCGCGGTAGACGGCCAGGGCGAGGAGGCCGAAGCTGAGGGCGAAGCTGAGGGGGGCGGCGGCGCGGGGCATGGCGCTTCGCTAACGTCCTGGGCGGGGGTGGGGGCTGGGGGTGGGTTCGGGTGGGGGCGCGGGGTTGGTGGGGGTTGGTTCTGAACCTGGTTTGGTTTGCTTCGGTCGACAGTTTACCCCACCCAGAGGATGAGAGCAGCACAGTGGCGAGGGAATCGGTCAGGGTCGGAGCGGGGTCGGTCGACAATGTCGATGGGCAGTGCGCAGGCGAATCGGAGTTTGTGTCCCAGATCGGGGTGACCGACCGACACAGGCCTGCCGCCCGTCCTTCTTGCCAAGGGGGCACCAGATTGCCGCTCTCGCGAGGGCGCTCTGGTTCGGATTGCGGCCTTTGCCCGGCTTCCCTTTCGGCCGGGCGTCCGGCTTGGCGCGACGACGGCGACGGGCCGGGCTGGCGCCTGGGTCGAGCTTGGCCAGCCGGACAGGCGAGACCTGAAGGTTCTGGATGCGCAATTGCATGCACGCCGCCGGCGTCATCGCACGATCGACCGCCGGCAAATCTCGATCCCCGGCGGTCGAATTGTGCGACCGCCGACGGCAGTTGGGGTGTCCGAAACCCAAAACCACCCGCACGCCGACGGCGGTCGACCCGGTCGGAGGCCAAGACCACCCGCATGCCGACGGCGGTCGCCCCTCTGAAGACCCAGACCACCCAACCGCCGACGGCGGTCACCCCGGTCAGACGCCAAGACCACCCGACTGCCGACGGCGGTCACCTCGGTCGGGCGCCAGGACCACCCAGCCGCCGACGGCGGTCGGCACGGTTGGACTTCAAGACCACCCACCTGCCCTCAGCGATCGGGGGCAGGATCCCAACATCGACCCGACTTCCGGCTTCCCATCCCCGGAATTGGGTTCGACCCACCCCAACCGCCGGCTTCCCATACCCGGAATTGGGTTTGATTCCCCCCGACTGCCCTCGGCGGTCGCCCCGATTCTCGAATTCCGTCCCCGTGCGCGCAGGGCGGGTACCCAAAACCGCCTCCATGACCCCCCACCTGCCGATGGATGACTCCCAAGGAGGGCCCAGGCCGCCTCCGACCTGAAGCGGAAGGTCCCCCGAGTGGAGGCCCAGCCACCGAGACCCCCGACGCCCCTGCCTGGGGTCGTGATCGGTGATCGCCTCATTTGCGGACGATGACACCCCAAGGCCGACCCGCCGCCGGGCCAGTGTCGGACAATGGAAGTCGGATCGGCGACGACGCCCGGGGCAACCGACCGCCCGATTTGATCGATGTTCGGGGATGGGACCCCCAAGCGCCCCGAGCGCCCGGGATCTGTGACCGCCAAGGTGGCGAGCCTTCCCTGCAAGGGCGGCGCCTCGCCCCGCACAACGAGTTTATGAGGGGCGACGGGGTGACCCGAGCTTCCGATGGCCTCGACCGACCGACCGCCGAATTTATGAAGTCACCGCGACGCGACACCCCGGGCTCCCAGACACCTTGCGCAAAACGTCCCCCAGGAGCCCCCGGCCACGGTCGACCCGCCCCGAGCCACCCCCCAACACTGGCGCCATCGACGCGTTCGCCTCCAGGCCTCCGCCACCGCCGAGCCACCTGCCCCCACGACAGGCGCGGAAGGACTCCCCAACGCGCCGCCCGACCGCCGCGCCTGGGTGGTCAGCGGCTTCCGCCCTGCAGGGGTGGCCGGAGAGGTGTGACGGGGTGTCACCGATTCCGGCGATGGCCGGTCAGCCGTGGGTGTCCAGGTCGCCGGCGCCGAGGCCCTGGAGGGGCTGCGTCGGACCGTCGGCCCCCGGCGCCGGGAGCGGTCGCCCCAGAATTCGGGCGCCGAGTGCGCCGGCGCGCCCGAGGGCCCAGGCCTGACGTCGCGCAACCCAACAACCGTGATCAGCAAGTTCCCAAACTGCACATCGATGTGGTCGCTTCGATCGAGGTCAGCCACCGCGGAGTGCAGTTCGCGGCGCCGACCCGGGCGTGCGCGACAGCGGAGAGATTGCCGTCGCCGTCGCCGGCGCCATGGAAGCGCAGCAACAGCGATTGGACCTGGGCTTGGCAGTGGGTGGGGCGTGGCCGCGGTAGGCGGCAAGAGCGAGCAGGACGAAGCTGAGGGCGAGATTGACGGAGCGGCGTCTCACGACCTGGATCTTCGCCAACGTCCTGGACAAAGCTGGGGCCTGGGTGGTGGGTGCGGGTGCGGACGGGGCGGGAGACCGCCCGCCGCAGACCGCGGTAATTGACTGAAATGGCGCCCGAAAGCGGGTCGCGGTACGGACACAGGGGTTGGCAAGGCGCCTGCGACCCTCGGACCGATCGACCGCGACCTCCTTGGGCTCCCGGTCCGCCGCCCGACCTTGACCGTCACCCACCTCAGGTTTACCTGCCTCCACCCAGCCTCAATTCTCCCCGAGGTCCAGATGCCTGAATTTCGACGTGGCCCTGCCCGCACGCTATATGCCCCTGAGATCAAGCTGGACGCCATCCAGCCCACCCTGCCGCTGACCCACGCCGTGCTGGTGATGGTGGATGACACCGGCACGAGCGACGTGCGCTTTGCGCGAAGCAGCCTGCGGCCGCCCTGGTTTACCGGCTGCCTTCGCCTGCTCGACCAGCTCTCCATCCCGCGTGACCACCGTCGCTTTCTGGTGAAGCGCAACAACAACACGCTCTTCGCCATTCCCGAGGCCGAGACCCCCAGTTGGGAGAACCTCCAACAGGTGTTTCGCGAGGTTGCCGCGGCGGCGCGGGCGGCGGACGGCACCGTGCTGCTGCTCTTCGCCGGTCGGCATGATGAACAGACCAACGAGCTTTTTCTCCCCACCGGCGGCCGCTCAGGGCGGAGCTCCATTCCAATCGACGACCTCAAGGCGCTGCTGGAGAGGGAGCTGAGCGACCGCGGAGCGCTGGTCCTCTTCGACAGCTTTGGATTCCAGAATGGTGCACCGATCGACGACATCGCCCTCCGCGACGCCGACCGGATCGGCGTGCCGAGCGGGGGCGAGCCTTCGACGCTGAAGCGCCTGCCCGCCACGTGGAGCCTGACGCCGGCGCCCTCTGTTGATGCAGCCCTCCTCGCCGACTACGCGCTCTCACCGCTGCCAGTTTCCTGGCAGGTGGGGTCTGACCACTACCTGTACGCGAACGGAACCAGCCCTGTTTCCCTGTCGACCCAGCGCACCGATATGGACGCGCCCCTCAGCGCCAGCCTGTTTCTGCTCTCCACCCAGAGCAGCATCGACGTCGCCCTGAAGGCCGACCACCTCTTCGGCCTCATCGTCGCCATCGCAGACAGCGCGGGCTTTGTCACTGAGAGCTGGACCACCCAGCGAGATGTCGCGCTCCCGGGTGTCTTTTATGCCCATCGGGTGCAACCCGAGCCGCCCAAGGGAGAGCCCGAGTCCTGGCCCCTGGTTGGTGCCCTGAGCGCGACGCCCAGCCTCAGCGACGTCGTCGACGAGCAGGAAGGGAGCGGCGGCGCGCCAGCGTATACGCTCAACCTCGACAC
>JBEIQK010000213.1:0-8937 GCA_040376505.1 Alphaproteobacteria bacterium
CGGCGGCCCCCCGATGCCGCCGCCCCCGCCGCCCATCCCCGGCGAGTCAGCGCAGATCGGCATTCTCGAAGGCCCGCCTGAGCACCCGCCAGGTGTTGGCGTGGGCCGTCACCGGCTCGGAGATCGGCTCGGCGTAGCCCCCACCCAGGGTCGCCACCAGCGGCACCCCCGCCGCCCGGGCCGCGCCGATCACCCTCGCGTCGCGCGCCATCAGGCCTTCGTGGCGGATGCCCAGTCGACCCAGACGGTCACAGTGCAGACCGTCCACGCCCCCCTGGTAGAGAATCAGATCGGGCCCGAAGGCCATCGCCTCTTCCAGGGCCGGCTCCAAGGCCGCGAGAAAGCCCTCGTCATCGAGGCCATCGGGCAAGCCCACGTCGCGGCTGCCCGGCACCTTGCGAAAGGGGAAGTTCTTCTCGCCGTGCAGGGACAAGGTCCAGGCCCAGGGGTCAGCCCCGAGGATCGCGGCCGTGCCGTCGCCCTGGTGGACGTCGAGGTCGACGATGGCCACCCGCTCCACCCGCCCCTCGGCGTGCAGCACCCGCGCCGCCACGGCCAGATCGTTGAAGACGCAGTAGCCAGCGCCCTTGTCGCGGGCCGCGTGGTGGGTGCCCCCGGCGAGGTTGCCGGCGAGGCCCACCGCCAGGGCCCGCCGCGCCGCCGCCAGGGTGCCCCCCACCGCCGAGAGCGTGCGGGTCACATGCTGGGGGCTCCAGGGAAAGCCGATCGCCCGGATGGCCGATGGCGACAGGTCCCCCGACAGGAAGGCCTCCACCCAGGCCCGCTCATGGGCGCAGCACAGCTCGTCGACCGTCGCCAGCGGCGAGGGCAGGATCTGCGCGGCCCCCAGCACCCCTTCGGCGATCAGCGCCTCGCGCAGGAGCCGGTACTTCTCCATCGGGAAGCGGTGCCCCGGCGGCAGCGGCACCTCGTGGTGGTCGGAGGTGAAGGCGACCAGCACTCAGATCTGCTCGACGCCCTGCACCTCGGGGATCTCCTCGCGCAGCAGCCGCTCGATGCCCATCCGCAGGGTGGTGAGCGAAGAGGGGCAGGTGCCGCAGGAGCCGATCAGCTTGAGCTGCACGATGCCATCGACGAAGCCGACGAAGGTGACGTCGCCGCCATCCTGGGCGATGCCCGGCCGAATGTCGGAGTCGAGCAGGTCGACGATGCGCTGCTCCACCTCGGAGTAGGAGCGGGGGGCGGCCCCGATCTCGCTGTCCAGCACGGCCATCTCGCCCGAGGCGATGAGCTCGCGCATCGTGTGCTTGATGCGCGGCACCAGGGCCTTCCACTCCATCCCTGGCTCTTTGCGCACGGTGACGAAGCGCGGCGCGATCAGCACCAGCTCGATGCCGCCGATCTTGAGGATGGCCTCAGCCATCGGCGCGTTGTGGGCACCTTCGACGGTCATGTACTCGTAGGTGCCCTGGGGCACCAGCGTCTCGGTGACCTTGAACATCAAGGCGTCGGGATTGGGCGTGGGCACCGTGTCGACATTGATGTGGTCGAAGCGGGTATCGAAGTCAGTGGGTTCGTGGCTCATGCTGCGGCGCTTAACCAGCCGCCCCACCCCGTCGAGGCGGGGTTAGGGGGAGCGCCCCTTCCGCATCGGAGCCCCCCATGAGCATCCACTTCGGCCTCTCTGAAGAGCAGCAGTCCCTCCGCGAGCTGGCCCATGACTTCTCGAAGAACGTCATCCGCCCCGCCGCCGAGCACCACGACCAGACCGGCGAGTATCCCTGGGAGGTCCTCGCCAAGGCGCATGAGACCGGCCTGCTCAACACCCACATCCCCGCCGAGTATGGCGGCATGGAGCTCGGCGCCGTCGACGGCCTGCTCATCGCCGAGGAGCTGGCCTGGGGCTGCACCGGCATCGGCACCGCGATTGAGGCCAACGGCCTCGCCCAGCAGCCCGTGATCATCGGCGCCAGCGACTTTCTGAAGCGCAAGTACCTCGCCCCGATGACCGAGAAGGTCTCGATGTGCGCCTACGCCGTCACCGAGCCCGGCGCCGGCAGCGACGTGCAGGGCCTCAAGACCACCGCCGTCCTGCAGGGCGACAAGTGGATCCTGAACGGTCAGAAGATGTGGATCACCAACGCCGGCGTCGCCGACTGGTACTTCGTCGTCGCGCTGACCGATCCCGCCAAGAAGGCCCGCGGCGGCATGACCGCCTTCATCGTCGAGAAGGGCTGGGACGGCGTCATCGTCGGCAAGAAAGAGAAGAACATGGGCCAGCGGGCCAGCGACACCCGCGCCATCACCTTCGAGAACGTCGAGGTCCCCGCTGAAAACGTCGTCGGCAAGATCGGCGACGGCTGGAACCTCGCGATGGCCGCCTTCGACTACACCCGCCCCGGTGTGGCCGCCGCCGCCGTCGGCCTCGCCCGCGCCGCCATGGAGCACGCCATCCAGTACAGCTCCGAGCGCAAGACCTTCGGCGTGCCCATCGCCAACCACCAGGCCATCGCGTTTATGATCGCCGACATGGCCATGAACATCGACGCCGGGCGCCTCCTCTGCTGGAATGCCGGCTACCTGAAGGACCAGGGCCAGCGCAACACCCTGCAGAGCAGCTACGCCAAGGCCTTCTGCGCCGACATGGCCGTCAAGGTCGCCACCGACGCCGTGCAGATCTTCGGCGGCTACGGCTATTCCAGCGAGTACCCGGTCGAGAAGCTGATGCGCGACTCCAAGATCTTCCAGATCTACGAGGGCACCAGCCAGATCCAGCGCCTGATCATCAGCCGCGAGCTGATGATGCGCAACAAGTAGCCATGCGGGTCCTCGTCACCGGCGCCACCGGCTTCATCGGCGCGAACCTCGTCCGTCACCTCCTCGCCCGCGGCGACGAGGTGCGGGCCCTCGTCCGCAAGCCCAACGCCGCCATCGAGGGCCTGCCGCTCACCCTCGTCTCCGCCCCCCTCGACGACAGCCGCGCCTCCATCGAGGCTTTGGCCCGCGCCGTCGAGGGCTGCGACGGCGTCTACCACGTCGCCGGGCTCTTCGATCCGAGCCCCGGCGGCGAGGCCCGCATGTGGGAGGTCCACCTCACGGCCACCCGCGCCCTGCTCTCCGCCTGCGATCAGGCCGGCGTGCCGCGTTTGCTGGTCTGCTCCAGCTCGATCACCGTCGGCTGGGGCCCCCGCAGCGCGCCGGGCGACGAGAACAGCCCCCTCGATCCCGCCGTCTACGGCAAGACCGGCGCCCTGCGCGTCTACCACGACAGCAAGCTGCAGAGCGAGCAGCTCGCCGCCACCTGGCCGGGCCCCACGAAGGCTGTCATCGTCAACCCCGACTACATCATCGGCCCCTGGGACATCAAGCCCACCAGCGGCCAGCTCATCGTCAGCATGGCCCGCCAGCCCTGGGTGCCCGTGCACCCCCGCGGCGGCAAGTGCTTCCAGGATGTCGATGACTGCGCCATCGGCCACATCCTGGCCCTGGAGAAGGGCACCCCCGGCCGCCGCTACCTCCTCGGCAACGAGAACCTCTCCTACGCTGAGTTCATGGGCATCGTCGCCGAGGTGACCGGCAAGCCGCGCCCCCGCATCCCCCTGCCCAACCTCGCCGTCGCCCTGGCCGGCCGCGTGGGCGCCCTGGCCAGCCGCATCGACCCCCACAAATTCGCCGGCCTCGACGGAAACGTGCTCCGCAGCATGCAGTCCGAGCGCTACCGCAGCGCCCGCCGCGCCGAGGTCGAGTTGGGCCTGCCCCGCACCCCCATCCGGGTGGCCGTGGAAAAAGCCTACCGCTGGTTTGTCGACCACGGCTACTGTTAGCCAGACACCATGCTGAACCCCATCGCCCTGTCGATCCCCCTCTTCCTCGGCACCATCACCGCGGAGCTGCTGGCGGCCTGGCGCGCGAAGAAGCCCTGGTACCGCGCCCTCTCCTTTGGCAGCGATCTCGGCTGCGGCATCCAGAGCCAGGCCTGGGGCCTCCTCTACGAGCCCGCCATGGTCGCCATCCACGTCGGCGTCTACGAGACCCTGCGGGTGGGCGATCTGCCCGCCACGCCGGCCATCTGGCTGCTCAACTTCGTGCTCGTCGACTTTCTGTATTACTGGTGGCACCGGGCCAGTCACCGCGTCAATTTTATGTGGGCCGCCCACGTCGTCCACCACCAGAGCGAGGACTACAACCTCGCGGTGGCCCTGCGGCAGTCGGCGCTCACGGGCTTCACCTCGATGCCCTTCTACCTGCCGCTGGCCCTCCTTGGGTTTCCCCCCCTCGTCACGCTGACCAACATCGCCCTCAACACCCTGTACCAGTACTGGATTCACACCCGCTTTGTTCGCACCATTGGGCCGCTCGAATGGGTGATGAACACCGCCAGTCACCACCGGGTGCACCACGGCATCAACCCCGAGTACATCGACAAGAACCACGCCGGCGTCTTCATCGTCTGGGATCGACTGTTTGGCACCTTCGTGCCGGAGCGACACGAGCCCACCTACGGCACCGTCGAGGGCTTTGAGAGCACCAGCCCCACCTGGGCCACCTTCGAGCCCTGGGTCAAGCTCCACCGCCTCGCCGCCACCTTTCCCAAGTGGACAGACAGGGTCCAGCTCTACCTGCGGCCCCCCGAGTGGCGTCCGGGCGGCGACGTGTTCATTCCGCCGGTTCAAGGCCATCCGCCACCCCGGTGGAATCCGGCGATCCCCACCGTCCGCGCGCTCCAGGCCGGTCTGTCCATCGTCCTGCTCTCCAGCCTGCTGATGGTCACCCTGCTCTTCGTCGAGGAGCTGAGCCCCGTCGCCCTCGCCGGGCTGGTCGCCCTGATGCTGCTGGGCGTAGAAGGGGTCGGTCGGCTGCTGCGGGCGCCCGCGTGATCCTGGCCCTGCTGCTCGCCTGCAAGGCCGAGACCCTGGGCATCGAAGTCCCCCGCGGCGGGCCCGACGCCATCAGCATGGAGGACCTGCAGCGCGACACCTTCCTGCTCAGCGAGGCCCCCGACGCCGGCGGCCAGCTCGCCGCCCTGGAGCGCCGCTTCACCGAGATGCACACCCTGCCTGGCTTTGACCGCAGCTACCAGCGCGCCGAGGCCGAGGGCGTCAGCCTCTGCGCGATGAAGGAGGGAAAGAGCGGCAAGACCGTCTATGTCCAGGCCGAGGCCGGCACCGGGCCCGCCGCCGCCGCCCGCCTCGCCGCCCTGATCTCCTTGGCCAAGGCCTTCGACCTGCCCAGCCCGCCGCCCCACAGCCTGCTGCTCTGCGCCCGCGCCCCCGGCCCGCCGCCCATCCCCGAGTCCAGCCTCGCCGCCCACCTCTCCCTCGGCCCGATGACCGGCCCCACGCTTTCGATCGCTCCCCCCGGTGATGCAGCCGCGGTGCGGATCATCGAGGCCATCCCGCCAAAGGGCGAAGACAGCCTCGCCACGATCGACTTTCGCCTGCTTCTTCGCCATGTGATTGCGCTGTACGGCGTCGTCTCCGACCCCACCCGCCGTTAGGGGGAGCCCAGGAGGTGCCATGCTCCTGCTGCTGACCCTGGCCTGCGCGAGTCCCCCCGCCGAGAAGGCCGACGCCGCCCCCGATTCCGACGACGGCGGCGCCGGCGACGACACCGCCCCCGCCGAGGTGCCCACCGACAGCGCCGATCCGCCCGCCGAGACCGGCGAGCCCTGGCCCGAGGGCGAGGTCGACTGGCAGGCCAGCGTCAGCCTCGTCTACGCCGGAGCCGTGCTGGCCGATGGCGCCCAGGTGGAGCTGGAGACCGCGCCGGCCGGCCTCGACGAGGCCAGCGAGCTGCGCTTCACCCTCACCAACCGCAGCGACAGCCCCCTCGATCTGTCCACCGATCTCTCGGCCTGGCTGGTGGGCGAGGGCTTCACCTGGACGGAGGCGCCGCCCAGCCGCCTGGATCCTGAACAGAGCGCCGGCTTCACCCTCTCGGTCAACCCGCTGGACGCCTTCACCGCCGAGACCCGGCTCGCCACCCTGACCATCCCCACCGCGGGCGGCCCGACGATCGCGATTCACGCGACCATCCCGCGGCCCCTGCGCCTTGTCCTGGCGGCCGATGGCCCCTCCCTCCTCACCAGCGACGACTACGGCGCCACCTGGACCCCAACCGTCGCGCCCGCCACCATCGATCACCGCGTCCACGCGCTGACCTGGGGCGAGGGCCGCTTCTTCCTGGCCGCCCAGGAGGGCTTTGGCTGGTCTGTCGCCGGCACCTACCAGTGGAGCGAAGACGGCAGCGCCTGGACCCCCTCCGCGGTCTCCGAGGACTTTTGGGTGAGCGACTGCACCCATGGACTGGACCGCTTCTTCTGTGTACGTTCTGACACCGTCTCCTGGTCGGAGACCGGCGAGACCGTGCTGCACGAAGCGACCTCCTGGGCCAACATGCTCAACGTGGTGCTCTTCACGGGCGACCGCTTCCTCGCCGGCGGGCGTGGGGGGCGCCGGGTCTACAGCACCGACGGCAGCAGCTGGAGCGCCGACGTCAGCTCCACCAACACCGACTACATCCAAGACCTCGCCATGGACGACGCCGGCAACATCGTCTCCGTCGGTGGATGGGGCGGTAACCGCTACACCTTCGGCTACTCCACCGACGGCGGCCTCACCTGGACCGAGCAGTCGATCTGCGATCAGATTTACACCCGCCTGGAGTCGGTGGCCTGGGGCAATGGCATCTGGCTGGCCGGCGGCGCCTCCAACCTCTGCGACGGCCTCTACCAGTCCACCGACGGCCAAACCTGGACCGCCCTCCTCGACCAGTACATCTACCTCCTCGGCTTCGTAAACGGTTGGTTCATCGGCGCCACCTACCCCTGGGGCAGCCCCTCCCAGGTGGTCCGCTCGGTCGACGGCGCCAGTTGGGAGACCGTCTACACCATGCCTACGGGCGCCTCGCCCCGCGCGATCGCCCTGGAGGGACGCTGATGCGCCTGCTCCTCCCCCTGCTCCTGGCCTGCGCCGGCGCCCCCTCTGAACAGAAGGGCGCTTCCGATGATCCCCTCCCCGAGGAGACCGGCAGCCCCGACACCGACACCCACGGCGACACCGACGGCGACACCGGCGCCGCCGACACCGACCCGCCCGACGACAGCGACAGCGCCGTCGACACCGCCCCACCCCCCTGCGATCAGCCGCTCCAGGTCAGCGTCATCACCGAGGCCTTGCCCAGCGGGAGCCGCCTCGACCTGGGCGAGACGCCGGCCCAGGCGAGCCCGCTGCACGCCACGCTCACCCTCACCAACCCCTGCGCCGCCGATCAGCTCCGTTTTCTCGGCCACCCCGACGACTGGCTGAGCGGCAGCGGCTTCGCCCTCGACGCCCTGCCCCCGGTCTACCTGGAGCCCGGCGCCAGCGCCGAGGTCGGCCTCACCTTCACGCCGGGCGACCCCGGGATCGGCGCCGGCGCCCTGTCGCTGCCCTACGATCAAACCGGCTCGCCCTACACGCTCGATCTTGGCGCCACCGTCACAGACCCGCTGCCCCTCGTCTTCTTTGGCGAGGGCCGGCGCGTGGCGCTCACCCAGGACTACGGCTCCACCTGGGATGCCGACAGCTACGAGACCCTGGAGGCCCACACCAACGCCCTGCAGCGCGGCGGCTGCGCCGGCGACCTGGGGTGGCTGGCGGTGGGAGGCAGCGATCAGCGCAACTTCTGGACCAGCGCCGACGGCCTGACCTGGACCGCCCACAGCGACGGAAATGGCTGGATCGCCGACTGCGCCTTTGGCGACGGACTGTACCTGATGGTCGGGAGCGGCGGCGTCCTGCGCCGCAGCGAGGATCTGTCCACCTGGGAGTCGGGCGGCAGCGGCGCCGGCAGCTCGCTGCGGGCCGTCGCCTATGGCGATGGGGTCTTCGTCGCCGTCGGCCACGACCGCCGCGCCGTCACCGCCGACGGCCTCACCTTCACCGAAGACCAGACCAGCAGCGCCGGCGAGACCAATCGCGTCGCCTTCGGCGATGGCACCTTCGTCGCCGTCGGCGGAGACGGCCTGATCGAGACCACCCTCGATCTCGGCCTCACCTGGACCGCCCAGACCCTCGGCGCCGGCACCTGGGAGGGCGTGGTCTGGGCTGGCGACCGCTTCCTCATCGGCAACGGCGCCGAGCTCTACGACTCCGTAGACGGCGTGCGCTGGTCGCTGGTCAACGCCAGCACCATCGTCCCCCTCACCGCGGTGGGCCAGATGGCCTTCGGCGTCGGCAGCGGCGCCGTCTACCGCTCCGACGACGGCGGCTTCACCTGGACCGAGCTCCTGCCGGCCGCCGCCCCCGGCTTCCTCGACGCCGCCCCCGGAGTCGCCCCATGAGAGCCCTGCTCCTGCTCCTGCTCGCCTGCCAGACCGAGAAGGGCGGTAAACCGTCCACCCTCGTCGAAGACGACACCCAATCCACCCAGGATGAGGGCGGCTCCGACGAGGGTGACGCCGACCCTGACTGCGTCACCGACGCCGAGTTCTTCTCCCAAAGCGCCGTGCCGCTGCTGGGCGACTGTGTCACCTGCCATGTCGAGGGCGGGGCCGCCAGCGGCAGCCGCTACGTCCTGCTGCCCTTCGAGGCCGAAGGCGCCGAGGCCGAGAACTGGAGCCGTCTCTCGGCCTTCCTCTCCGAGAACGAAGACGCCGCCGAGCTCCTCCTCGCCAAGCCCACCGGCCAGACCAGCCATGGCGGCGGCGAGCGCTTCGACCTGCTCGACGCCCAGACCGCCGTGATGACCGAGCTGATTGGCCGCCTCCAGCAGCCCGGCGGCTGTGCCAGCCCGGTGCCCGCCCCAATGACCTGCGACGGCACCATCCGCCCCGGCAGCGCCCCCCTCCGCCTGCTCACCGAGGTGCAGTACACCAACCTCATCGCCGCGGTCTTCGGGGTCAGCCTGCCGAGCGGCCTCTACCCGCGCAGCGAGCGCGGCGACGGCTTCCGCACCTGGGCCACCTCCAACGCCGTCTCCTCGGCCGGCGCCGAG
>JBEIQK010000836.1:0-2776 GCA_040376505.1 Alphaproteobacteria bacterium
CGGCCTTGCTGCCCAGGTGGAGGGTGCGCAGGCGGGCCCGCACGCGGGCCAGGAGCTCGGCCAGCGAAAAGGGCTTGGTGATGTAGTCGTCGGCCCCGGCGTCGAGGCCGTCGACGCGCTGCCCCTCTTCGGTGCGGGCGGTGAGCAGGATGACCGGGGTGTCGGCGTCGGTCTGCCGCAGGTAGCGGAGCATGTCGAGGCCGCTGATGCCCGGCAGCATCACGTCGAGCACGATCAGGTGCGGCGCCCAACTGGTCAGCGCGTCGAGGGCGTACTCGGCGCGGTCGTGATGGCGCACCTCGTAGCCGGCGTGCTGCAGGGAGCGGATCACGCCGAGCGCGATGGTGTCGTCATCTTCGACGAAGAGGATTCGAGGGCGTTCCATGCTTTCGCTCCACGGTGCTCTGTAGCGGTTCAGGGCCGGCTCTTCAATTTTAGACGGAAGCGGGCGCCGCCGTCGATCCCGTCGAGGCACTCCACCTTGCCGCCATGGGCCTCGGCGGTCTCGGCGACGAAGGAGAGGCCCAGGCCGTGGCCGCCGGTCTTTCCGCGCCCGGGGCCCTCCACGCGCATGAAGCGTTCAAAGACCTTCTTGCGCAGGCGGGCCGGCACCCCGAGCCCATTGTCGGCGACCTCCAGGATGCACCAGGAGCCCACCTCCTGGGTGCGCACCCGCACGAGCCCGTGAATGCCCACCCGCTGGTACTTCAGCGCGTTGTCGAGCAGGTTCGACAAGGCGTCGCGCACCAGGGCCGGGTCGATGGGGATCGCGGCGCAGGGCCGCAGCTCCACCTCCAGCGTCACGCCGGCGGCCTCAAAGCGCGGCCGCCAGGTGTCGCAGACCGAGGCCGCCAGCTCGTGGGGCAGCACCGACACGAGGCTCTTGATCTCCGGCCGGCGGGCGGCGGTGAGCACCTCGTCAATGCGGGCGCCGAGCTTCTCGGTCTCTTTCAGGATGCGGTTCAAGAAGATGCGGTTGGTGGCGACGTCGTCGGCGGCGCCCATGGCGATGGTCTCGGCCATCACGCGGATGCCGGCCAGCGGGGTCTTCAGCTCGTGGGTGACCCGGGTGATGAAGGCCTGCTGCCGCTCATACAGCTCGCGGAGCCGCTCGTCGGCGCGGGTGTGCACGACGATGGCGAGGCCGCCGAGGATCAGGGCGAGGAGGATCGGCAGCAGCTGCGAGATGAGCAGGCCTTGGGCGAAGGCGTCGGCCTGGGCGCTGCTCTCGACCCGAGACAGACGCAGCTCGGGGAAGAGGGGGCCCAGGCCCACGGTGACCTGCCGCACGTCGGTCTTCTGCGCAAGGACGGGGTAGAGGGGCTCGTTGCGGGCGTTTTGGATCACCGCCTGGGCGTTGGGTGGTGCTGCGGAGATCGCGTCGGCGAGCAGGTGATCGAGGAGGGCGCCACCGTCGACGATGACGGCGCCCAGCACATCCTTGTCGACCCGCGTCCAGTAGAGCAACATGCCTGGCCGGCCGGAGGGGTCGGGCGGGGTCATCTCCTCGGGGCCGCTGATCTTTCCGATCGGTGCGGCGGCGGCGGCGGCGGAGATCAGCGCCCGGCGGCCGGTCTCCATCGCCAGCCAGACGGCCTTGCGCCGATCGGCCTGGGCACGCAGGGGCGCCCAGTGGGGCGGGGCTTCGCCGGGGTGCTCGCGCATGCGGCGGTCGGCCGCCGACAGGGTGTTGGCCAGGAAGGGGGCGGGCAGGGTCAGCAGCTCGTCGAGGAGCGCGAGGGCCAGGGCGTCGGCCTCCTCGGAGCGCCGCAGCCGGTGAAGGGCGGTGATCGCCTCCTCGCGCTGGTCGATGGCCCGGTGGAGGGGCACCCCCTTGACCGCGGCGAGGAAGAGGGGGGCCCCATAGGGCAGATCGGGGGGTGAGAGGCTCTCCAGCGCCAGCTCGGGCCGGCCGAGCCCCAACCACTCGCGGGCGGCGAGGACACCGGCCAGCACGCGCACATCGATGGGCATGTCGGGGCAGGTGTCGAAGGCCTTGGCCCCTTCGACATGCTGGCCGACGTAGACCCGGTTCTGACCCTCGCGCAGGCAGTCGGTCTGCGCGACCACCTCGTGATCCTGGAAGGCGACGGGCAGAGGCGGCCAGAGCACGGGCCCTTCGGGGGCGGCCGCCGACCAGAGGTAGGCGTCGATCAGGTAGCCCGAGGCGCCGAGATCGACTTCACCGCCGCCCTGGCGCACCCGCACCGCCGTGCGCAGCACCCGCGCCACCTGGGTCTCCACGGCCCGGCCTTGGGCCTCGCCGAAGCGCGACAGCTCATCGCGGGTGCGGGCGTCGGCCTCCTGGGCCCGCTGATCGACCAGGGCGAAGCTGCGCTGCAGCGAGACCGCGCACACCAGACCCAGCGCGATGGCCAGCAGCCAGGTGGAGTAACGGCGCGCCCGAAGCGGGGTCGGGGAGCCGGTTCGGTCCAGCGGCATGCGGCGAGGGCCTCCTGGTCGGAACGTCGGCCAGCGCGGCGCTTAGAGGCTGCTGGCGCGAACGACCCGGTTTCGGCCCGCCCGTTTGGCGGCGTAGGCCGCTTCGTCTGCGCGGTGCAGCCACTCCTTGAGGCCTTCGCCCGGCAGGCGCTCGGCGACGCCGAAGGAGGCGGTGACCCGCAGACCGCTGGTGGTGCGATCCCAGTCGTGATCGGTGATGGTGCGACGAACCCGATCGCTGACCTCGGCCCCGCCGAGCTCGGTGCTGCCCGGCAAGAAGAGCACGATCTCCTCGCCGCCGTAGCGAACGCAGGGGTCATTGTCGCGCACGCCG
>JBEIQK010000039.1:0-16720 GCA_040376505.1 Alphaproteobacteria bacterium
CTGGTCGAAGTCGCTGTCGCCCGCGCAATTCTGGTCGAGGCCGTCGTACCAGGCGTCGGCTGCGCTGGGGAAGGTCTCGGCGGCCAGCGGCTGGACGAAGGCCACGCCGAGCTCGTCGGTGTCGATGGAGTCGGGCACGACAAGCTTGTCTTCGGGGATCTCGGCCTCGGGGGTGGCGTCCCAGCAGTCGCCGCCGCCGAGGTGGTTGCTGCCGGAGTCGGGGATGCCGTAGGTGGCGAGCCCGGCCTGCTCCTCCAGCGGCACCCAGCCGTCGCCGTCGGCGTCGTAGTCGTCGCGCTGGTCGCAGTTCTGGTCGATGCCGTCGTACCAGGTCTCGGGCGCGCCCGGGTAGATGTCCTTGCCGGTGAGCTTGGAGCCCGGCGGGCTGGTCTCGGCGTCCCAGCAGTCGCCCTCGGCGGGGGAGACGCCGTCACCATCGAGATCGGCGACGGTCCAGGTGGTGCCGCAGGCGGAGAGGAGCACGAAGAGGGAGAGCAGGGCGCGCGGCATGGGGGCTCCGAAGGTGGCGCAGGGGCCAGCGGCTGCATCTTACCGCCGCGATGGGGGGCCTATCAAGGCTGCGGTTGGGGATCGCCGCGGTTGGGGCGCTCAGCGCAGCTCGTGGTACCACAGCGGGGCCGGGGCGCTGCCATCCCAGGTGGCGATGGCGTCTTCGAAGGCGTCGCGATCGTAGCGGATGTGGTCGCCGCTGGTCGAACTGTCGCTGGCGAAGGGGTAGCCGCCCATGAAGGTCTCGGCCCAGGTGCCGGCCGGGTCGTTGACGGTGTAGCTGTCGGCGTCGTAGCCGAGCGCCACCAGCACATGCCCGGCGCTCGTGAAGTAGCCGTGGACGATGACGGGCTTGCCCGCGTCCAGGAGGGCCTGCATGTCGGCGAGGCTGCCGTCGGTGTGGGCCGTGAGGCGGGCGGAGATGCCGGCCTCGGCGGCCAGCGTGTTGAAGAGGGTGGCGAGGTTGGCCGGGGTCTGGGCGTAGTCCTTGCCCCAGTCGGCGGTGATGTCGTCGGGGACGCCGGTCCAGCCGTAGCCGGCGAGGAGCATGGCGACCGACGTGTTCTGGCAGGTGCTGCCTGGGTAAAGCGCGTTGTCGTATTGGTAGAAGTAGGGCAGGTCGGGCAGGGTGGGGTCGGTGGCGTCGTCTTCCACAGCACTGCGCCCTCGCTGGTGCCGAGCAGCGCGCCGTCGGCGTCGTAGGCGAGCAGCGCGATCTGGCGGCTGCCGAGGGTGGAGAAGTCATAGGTGAGCGCGAAGCCGCGGCCTACGTCTGTGCTCTCACCGAGGGGCCAGCCATCGGCTTCGTAGGCGACCCGGGCCACGGCGGCGGTGGCATGGGCCGTAAAGGTGCAGGGGGTGGTGCAGCGGTCGCCGCTGGCCAGCTCGGCCGGGGCGGTCTGCACGCGCAGGGGCTGCTCGACGGTGACGAGGGCGGCGCCGGCCTGATCGAGGGCGGTGGCCTGCAGGCGGCGCTCGCCCAAGGTGGTGAAGGTGTAGGTGAGCGAGAAGTCAGGCGCCGTGCTCTCTCCCAGCGGGTAGCCGTCGGCGCTCCAGGACACCGCGGCGATGGCGCCGGGGCTGTGGGCCGAGAGCGTGCAGGGGTTCTGGCAGACCGCGGGGGCTAAGAGGGTGAGGCTGGGCGCGCGCAGCTCCAGGGCGGCCTGGGCGAGGGCAAGGGGCTCGCCGTCGGCGCCCAGCGCGCTGACCTCGATGGCGTAGACGCCGTCGGCGGAGACGGTGGTGAGCAGGGCTTCGTCGGGGGCCACCTCGCCGAGCAATACGCCGTCGCGGCTCCAGCGCAGGGTGGCGGCGCCGGTGGCCTCGGCGCGGAGCGCGCAGGGGCTGTGACAGGGGCCGGCGGTGGTGATCTCCAGCGGCAGGGCCGCCGCGGTGTCGTCGCCCTGGGAGGTGCCTTCGGCTGGGGCGAGGCGGGGGGTGGAGCCGGAGGGTGGGGGGCTGGCGCAGGCGAAGAGGAGCAGGAGCATGGGAGTGGCCTCCGGAGGAATCGAACACCCGGTCGATTCTTTGGCAAGGGGCCCCTCGGCTCACCTTGGTGACACTTGGGCCATTCCTAATCGCAGGTGGAGAAGGACTCCGTGCAGCGCAGGGTGGCACTGGCGCCGGCCCGGGCCTTGAAGGCGCCGTAGAGAGGCCCTGTGGGGAAGGTGCCGCTCCAGGTGCAGGCGCCAGCCGGAACGGTCTGCGCCGGGCCGTCGCGGGTGAGGGTAAACACCTGCTCGCCGCAGCGCAGGCTGATCTGGGCCAGATCGCCGGCGAGGCGCACCTCCGCGGTGGGTGGAGGCGCCGGCGCCTCCTCCACGGGGGCGGCCGCTGCGGGCGGAGCGGCCGGCGGCGGCGCCGCCGTCGGCTTGGGCGGTGGGCTGCGGGTGTCTTGGACGGGCCTGGGCTGGGGGCTCGCGGGGGCCGGCGTCATCGGGGCCTTGTTTGACGGGGGCGAGGGGGGTGCCGGCGACGGCGCCTTCGTCGTCGTCGTCGTCGCCTTCGTCGGCGCTGGCTCTGCAGCCTCCACACCCAAGGCCTGTGGCTCGGCGATCGTGGGCTCCCCTTGTCCAGTCCACCAGAAGAGGCCCAGGGCCGCCACCACCAACACACCGGCCCCCGCGATCAGCAGGCCGCCCAG
The DNA here is from genome assembly GCA_040376505.1 of Alphaproteobacteria bacterium. Classification (GTDB taxonomy): domain Bacteria; phylum Myxococcota_A; class UBA796; order UBA796; family UBA2385; genus JBEIQK01. The sequence continues at coordinate 2,654 of JBEIQK010000039.1, forward strand.
CCAGACCAGGCCCGTGGCGGCGCGGGGGGCCTCCTTCGGCGGCGGCGCTTGCAGGATCACCGTCTCGCTGGCCAGCAGGGTGGCGGGGGGCGGCGGGTTGGGGCTGCGCTCGCGCGAGACGAGGGTGGGCCCGGAGATGGAGGTGCTGCCGCTGCGCTCGGTGAGCAGGGTGCCGGTGAGCGCGTCGGGCGGCGGGCGGGTGACCGTTTGGCGGGCGGCGGGCACGGCCTCTTCGGCCCAGTCGCGCAGCAGGGGGCCGTCCAAGCGGCCGGCGAGGCGCAAGGCCTGGCGCTCCACCTCGCGGGCCGCCGGCCGGGCCTCAGGCTCGTGGGCGACCATGGCCAGGAGAAGCTCGATCACCGCGGGGTCCTGGCCCAGCTCCAACAGGCGTTGATGGCGGCGTTCCAGGTGGGCGCGGTGGCGGGCCTCCTGGAGGGAGCCCCGACCGAAAGGCTCGCCCGCGAGGCACTCGTAGAGCACGAGACCGAGCGAGTAGATGTCGCCCCCGGGGTGCTCGATCTGCTCGATCCGCTCGGGGGCCATGTAGAGCAGCGAGCCCACAACATGGGAGCGTGTGTCGGCCTGGCGGTCGAGCAGATCAGCCCGGGCGATGCCAAAGTCCAGGACCTTGACCTCGCCGGCGGCGGTGAGCTGGATGTTGGAGGGCTTGATGTCGCGGTGCAGCAGGTTCAGCGGGCGGCCGTCGGGGCCGGCGGTGCGCTGGGCCACGTCGAGCGCGCTGGCCACCTCGGCCACCACGGCCAGGGCGACGGTGGGTGGCAGCGGGTCCATCGCGACCAGCACGCCGAGGTGGGCCCCTTCGATGAGCTCCATCACCAGCACCGGGCGCCCTTCCGACTCAAAGACGCTGTGCACCCCCACGATGGCGCGGTGGCGAAGCAGGCCGAGCAAGCGGGCTTCGTCGCGAAAGCGCCGCAGGGCGCCTTCGTCGCCGGCGACCGAGGCGCGCAGCACCTTCAAGGCCACGGTCTGGGTAAAGCCGCCGCTGCTGCGCAGGGTGGCGGCGTAGACCGAGCCAAAACCCCCCTCGCCCAACAGGGCGCGGATCTCGTAGCTGCGGCCCTCGCTCAAAAGGTGCCTGCCCAGACCGCCGAGGCGCCCAGCCCCAGGGCCGAGGCGGCCAGGGCGCCCGAGACGATCAGGTTGCGGTGGTTGGAGCGCTGAAGCGCCAGCATCTCGGTCCGCCAGTCCTCTGCGTCCCAGCCCGCGGCGCCGATGGCCTCGGCGGAGGCGCCCTCGCTGGCCTGGTTCCACGCGTTGTGATCGGCCAGGGCGAAGCCATAGAAGAGTCCGGCCCCGACCGTGCAGGTGCCCGCGGCGATCCAGCGCCCGCGGGTCGAGCGCGCCGTGGCAGGCGGCGCGGCGTGGAGGCCCTCGGGGAGGAGGGGCGCGGCGCCGTTGGCGGTCCAGACGGCAGACCAGACGGTCTCGGCGCGCGCGTTGGTGATCTGCAGCAGGGCGGCGCGGGTCTCGGGCAGGCCTGCCCCGCGGGCGCCATCCACCACGGCCTCGTAGGCGGGGTCCACCGGCCAGGGCAGGGCGGCCTTGTGGCGCGGATCGGCCGCCGCCGCCCAGGCCTGGGCCAAGGGGTGGCCTTCCGCGGGGGCCCAGGCCGGGTTGAAGGGGGTGGAGGGTGCGATCGACCGCACCGCAGCGAGCTCGGCGCCGACCCGCGCCAGGTCCTTGTCGAGGAAGGCGCGCAGGGCGAAGAGCTGGTGGATGGCCACGGCCTCTTCGGGAGAGAGCGGCCGTCGCTGGCAGGCGAAGGCGGCCTCGACCCGGCGGGCGGCGTCGCGAACGGTGGCTTCTTCCCGCGCCTCGTAGCCGGCAATGCCGGCATTGGCGGTGGCGGCGAGGGCCACCTCAATCCCGGCCGGGCAGGCCAGAGGCTGCGGCGCCGGTTCGGCGTGAACGATGGAGAGCAGTGCCAGCAGGGTCATGGGGACAGAGTGTACAACAGTGCCGCCGTCCGTGTCGCTTCGGTCAGCGCGCCAGGGCCGACGGGCCCTCCACCACGGTTCGGCCCGGCTCCAGCGCCGCCTCCTGGTCGGGCGTGATCAGGTTCCAGACCAGCCCCAGCCGCGCCAGCAGCTGCAAGAAGAGCCAGCCGCCATCGAGCTGACCGGGCTCCAGGCCCAGGCGGGCCGAGCGCGGAAAGGCGTGGTGGTTGTTGTGCCAGCCCTCGCCAAAAGACATCGCGCCAAAGAGCCGGTTGTTGGTGCCCTGGATGGCCGAGCCCAGCACGGTGCGGGGCTGCGCGCCTTCGTTGTGGGCGAACCACCCCACCAGCCAGTGCCCGTGAACGCCGATGGCGACGCGCGCGAAGAGCCCCCAGGCCACCCAGCTCCAGCCGCCTGCGGCGTAGAGCGCCAGCGCCACCGGGAGCTGCTGCCAGCGGGCGGTGGCGTCGAGAAAGCGCATCCAGGCGCTGCCGGTGACGGTGGGGTCGAGGGGAGGCGTCCAGCCATCGGTGCGGGTGGCCACGCCGTGGTTCTGGGTGAAGAAGTCGCGCCAGAGCGGATCGGTGTGGCCATAAAAGGCCGGGCAGTCCGGTGTGTTCTGGAAGTGGTCGCGGGTGTTGTGCAGGGCCAGCAGCGAGATGGGGCCGCCGAGGCCCACCAGGGTGCCCAGGTAGGCGAGCAGGCCGCGCACCCAGGGCCGGGCCTCGTAGCTGCGGTGGATGAGGCCGCGGTGGATGCCCGCCGAGTGGCCGCAGCAGAGCGTGATCGCCGCGAAGACCGCCGCCATCGCCATCGCCGAGAGGTCGATGTACTGCGGACAGAGGAGGAGCGCCCCCAGGAGGGCGCCGCCATTCCAGAGGCTCTTGGCGGGGGACCAGGTGACGGTGAGGGCGGGCATCGGTGGCTCCAACTTGGGATTCCCGACGTTGCAGGAGCCGTGCCAGGGGTAGATCGCGCCCCCATCGGCCTCCTCGGAGAGCCGGCCGTCCAGGGCGTGGGCGTTGCCTGTCCACGCGGTGGACAGCCGGCCTGGATAGGGGGGCCTCATGTGGCTCTTTCTCGCCGCCGCCTTCGCCGCCCCCCTCCTCTGCCCGCCGGGCAGCGCGGTGGCGGTGCTCCCCGCGGGCGGCGAAGATCGCCTGCACGCCTGCCTCAACGGCGACGCCCAACTTGCTGGCCCCGCCGTGGTGATCGACGCCCAGGGCCGCACGCTGGCCCGCGGCAGCTTCGTCGCCGACCTTCGAGAGGGCCGCTGGACCGAGCGCCAGGGCGCCTTGACCTACGCCGGCCTCTACGCGGGCGGCGCCCGAACCGGCCCCTGGACCGCCACCCGCAGCGACGGCAGCCTCGCCTTCTCGCTGCACTACCTGCCCGCTCCCGTCGAGCTCGTCGCCCGGCCCGGCGCCGATCCCCGGGTCCTGCGCCGCTGGGCCCTGCCCGCCCCAGCCAGCCAGCTCCACTGGATGGGGGATCGCCTGCTGGCCCGCACCGGCCGCGGCCTCATCGAGCTCGATCCCGACGGCGAGGCCCGCCTGATCGCGCTCCCTGGCCCCGCGGCCGGCGATCCGGCGGCCGACGCCGAGGGCTGGTCGATCCCCTTGCAAGGCGGTGATCTGTTGGTGGTCGATGCCTTCGGCGTGGCCCGCCGCAACAGCAAGGCCGGCCACACCCATGTGCTGGCCGCCACCGCCGAGGGCGGCTGGGTGATCCGCGACGGCGCCGGCCGCCTCGCCGCCACCACGCCCCAGGGCGACCTGCGCTGGCGCAGCAAGATCGCCTTTGACCCCGTCCAGCCCGCCGCCACCGGCGCCCTCGTGGTGGGGGTCCGCGATCGCGAGCTACGGGCGCTGTCCACCGCCGACGGGGCGGCGCGCTGGTCGGCCCGGGCCAGCGCCCCGGTGGTGCGCCTCGTGCCCAGCTACGCCGGCGACCTCATCTACGCCCTCGATCGCCAGGGCGAGGTGCTGGCCTTCGACGCTGCCACCGGCGCGCCGCGCTGGAGCCGCGACCTCGGCCTGGGGGCCGGCCGGGCCTTGGGGGCCACCCTGCGCGACGACGCAGGTGGGCTCGTGGTGATCGCCGGTGGACAGGTCTGGCGCCTCTTCTTTCGCGATGGGGCCCTGCTCAACGAGGCCGCCCTGCCCAAGAACGCCACCACCGTCGAGCCCGACTTCTTCGACGGCCTGCTCTGCGCCGGCGGCGTAGACGGCGTCCTGCGCTGCGGCCCCCCCGGCGGCGCCGCGCGAATCGAGGCCCCGGTTGGCCGCCTCACCGCCCCGCCGCTGATCCTCGAAGATCGCATCTACGTGGCCACCGAGGCCGGCGAGCTGCTGGAGCTCGACCGGGCGCTGACCCAGGCCGCCAGCCCCGCCGCCGAGGCCGACGCGGTCGACCTGCGCGTCGCGGGCGTCGCGACCGAGGGGCGCCGGGTGGCCCTCGAAGACCCGCCCTGCGGCAGCCCGCCCCTCTCCCTCGGCCTGCCCGAGGCTGCTGCCCCCGACGCCCCGGTGGAGATCGAGGCCCTGTCGCTCACCTGGGAGGATGAAGACGCGCCCGTCTTCGACCCGCGCTGGACCGTGGAGGTGGAGGAGCGGCGCCTCACCGCCTCGCTGAGCGCCCTTTGGGACCACCAGCTCACCGGGGCCACTCCGGTCGAGGCCAGCCCCGACCAGCTCGCTCAGCTCGACCGCCTGCTTCGCTGTGAGGCCGATCGGGGCAGCTTCCTCGGTGAGGTGGTGGTCGACGACATCGGCATCGAGCGCCGCTACTTTGGCCAGGTGAACCTCTCGGTGGCCCCCTCCATCGAGGGCTGCCTGCTCGAGCTCACCCTCGGCGACGAGCCCCTGGGCGCCTTCTCCGGCGTGTCGGGCCTCGCCCGGGTGGGCCTCTTGCTGCACCTCGACGGGCCGGAGCTCGACGGCCGCCTGCCGCTGATCGACGCGGAGTCGCTCTCCTTCGAGGGCTTCGCCGAGCTGACCGCGCGCTGGCCCGGCGCCCCCGCCGAGGAGACCCGCGAGGCCGAGGGTCAGATCCGGCTGATGAGCCCGGCCCAAAGCCCCGATCTGCTGGAGCTGCGCGACGGGAGCCACACCCCGGCCGTGCTCTGGCTGCCCGGCCTGCGCCGGGAGCCCGACGAGGAGGGCGTGTCCGTCGAGCACGCCGCGGTCTACCACCTCATCGGAGCCGCCGGCCCCACCGCCCTGCTGCCCCTGCTCCGCGCCGAGGCCTGTCCGGAGCCGGTCGCGCCGCGATAGCCCGCCGCGCCATGTCCAACCCCGACATCCTCATCCTCGGCGGCGGCCTCGCCGGCCTCGCGGTGGCCCACGCCCTGGGCGGCCGCGGCCTGCGGGTGCGCCTCGTCGAGCAGGGCCCCCAACTGGGCGCCGAGGCCAGCGCCCAGAACGCCGCGATGGCCCGCCGCCTCGTGCTCTCCGCCCCCGAGCGGGCCCTGGCCCAGGCGAGCGTGCCCCTCCTCGCGGCGCCGCCCTGGGAGGGCCCGCCCCTGCTGCGGCGCACCGGCGGGCTCGTCGGAGTGGTCGATCCCGCCGCGCTCGCTCCCTATGAGGCCGTTGCCCGGGCCCTGGTGGCCGCCGGGGTGGCGGTGGAGCGCCCATCGGCCGCCGACCTGCCGCCCGCCCTGCGTGGGGCGGCGCTGGCGGGGGCCTTTCTGCTGCCCGACGACGGCCTCGTCGACGTCGACGCCCTTGTGCAGGGCTTCTCGCGGGCGGCGCGGGCCGGGGGCGTGGAGATTCACAGCGGGCGGCGCGCCGGTCGGCTGCTGCGCGAGGGGCCGCGGGTGATCGGCGCAGAGATCGACGGGGAGCCCATCTTCGCCGGGGCCACCGTGCTCGCCGGCGGGGCCTGGACCCCCCAACTGCTGGAGGCCGCTGGCCTGGGCCTGCCCCTGCGGCCGCTGGCCCGCCACCTGCTGCAGAGCGAGGCCCATCCGCTGTCTTCGGCCGATCACCCCTGGTGCTGGCTCGACGACGTCGGCCTCTATGTGCGCCCCGAGGGTGGGGGCTGGCTCTGCTCGCCCTGCGATGAGCGCCAGCGCGCCCCGGCTCCTGGCCCCGGCTCGGCGGGCCCCGTCGAAGACGCCGGCCGCGACCTCCTCGCCCGCAAGCTGCTCACCCACCTGCCGGCCTTGGGCGAATTGCGCCTGCGCGGCGGCTGGACCGGCCTGCGCACCTTCTTTGTCGATCGCCACCCCCTCCTGGGCCCCGATCTGCGCGCCCCAGGGCTCACGCTCGCCGCCGGCTTGGGCGGCTGTGGGGTCAGCGTGGCCTTCGCCGCCGGGGCCCTGGTGGCGGCCTCGCTCTGTGGCACCGCACCGCCCGTCGGCCTCAACCCGGCCGACTTTTCGCCCGGCCGGCCTGTTCAAGAGCTGCGCCATGGGGCATGAAAGCCCCCATCCGGAGGCTCGTGTGGAACAGCGTGTGCTCGTGCTCGGCTGCGGCGGCATCGGCGGCATCCTCGCGGCGGGCCTGACCGAGGGGGGCGTAAACCCGCTCATCGTCACCACCAACGCCGGCATCGCCGCGGCGGTCAACCGCGACGGCTTCCGCTTGCAAGGCGCGGGCGGCGAGCGCGTGGTGCGGGGGCGGGTTCACCTCGGTCTGCCGGCGGGCGCCGGGCCCTTCGACTTCGTCTTCCTGGCCCTGCCGCCCAACGCCGTGGAGCAAGGGGCCGCCGACCTCATCGACCGCCTCGCGCCCGAAGGGGCATTTGTCTGCCTGCAAAACGGACTCGGCGAAGAGCGGCTCGCGGCGCGCTTTGGCGAAGGCCGGGTGCTGGGCGCGATCGTCAGCTTTGGCGCCTCCACCCCCGAGGTCGGGGTCTTTGATCAGACCTCGGAGGGGCGCTTCACGCTGGGCCGCTTGAACGGCGCCGCCGACCCGCGCCTCGACGCGCTCGACGCCCTGCTGCGCCATGTGGCGCCGGTCGACCGCACCGACAACCTGCGGGGCGCGCGCTGGTCCAAGCTGGCCTTCAACTGCGCGGTCTCCACGCTGGGCACCATCGGCGGCGATCGCCTGGGCCCCCTGGTGCAGAAGCGGGTGGTGCGGCGCCTCGCCCTGGAGATCATGACCGAGTCGGTGCGGGTGGCCGCCGCTGAGGGGGTCCGGCTGGAGAAGCTGGCGAACTCGGTCGACCTCAACTGGCTGGCCCTCACCCCCGAAGAGCAGCAGCAGAGCGGATCGTTGGCCCTCTTCGTCAAGCACTCGGCGGTGCTGGCCGCCGGCGCGCGCTACCGACGGATGCGCTCGTCGATGCTGGCGGCCTTGGAGCGCGGTCGCACCCCGCCGGTTGACTTCCTGAACGGAGAGATCGTCGCGCGGGGAGCGGCCCACGGCATCCCAACGCCGGTGAACGCGGCCGCCCAGGCGACGGTTCACGCCATCGCCGCGGGGAAGGCGCAGAGCGGACTGTCCACCATCTACGCCCTCGCGGCCGAACTGGGATTGTAAATGTCTGAGCGCCTCCAGCCTCCGGTTGACGATCCCCTCGCCCTGCGGGCAGGGCGTGCCCTCGATGTGATCGGCCAGGCGCTGCTCCCCGTTGGGGTGGGCGCGGTGGGGGGCTTCTGGGCCGCCGATCAGGGCATGAAGCTGCTGCCCGACCTCCTCGAGCTGGTGCTGGGCATCGGCCTCCTGGCGCTGGTGCTCATCGTCGTCGGCCGCTTTTTGTGCGGCAAGACCTGGAAGGGCACGCCCCAGGGGGTGGTGCTGCGCCGCCGGGTCGTGGGCGCGCTGGTGATGGGCATGCTGGTGGTGGGCAGCCGTCTGGGGGTCTGGTACACCCAGGGCGAGGCTGAGCTCACCCGCCTGGGCCCCGCCGAATTCGAGTCGGCCTTCGTGATCGACAGCGCGCTCTACCGCGAGCAGGTCGGCGGGCTGGAGACCCTGCTCGACCGGATGGAGGCCGCCGATCTGCCCCGGGCCGGCGACGCCGTGCTCACCGCCGACGAAGAGGCGCTGCTGCTCAGCATCTACAGCGGCATCCACCGTCATGCCGTCGCCCTCGATCAGGTGCGTCTGTTTTGGGAAGACTGGTACCGATACGATCCTTCCCGGGTGGAGCGCAGCTACCACCTGCGCAGCTTCCTGCTCACCTACGCCGCTGAATTGGGCCTCTACCAGGCGGCGGCCCGCTTTTCGGGCCGGGTCCTCCAGAACCGCAACGCCGTCAAGTTCCTCGACGCGCCGCACCCCGAGCAGGGCCTGCCCGAGCACAGCTTCAGCCGCTTTCGCGAAGAGCTGTTGGGCACCAGCGATCAGGCCCGGGTGGTGGCCGGTGAACAGTACCGCAGCGCTGTGGAGATGGCGGTGAACGCCCGCATCGAGTCGCGCGCGGTGGGGGCCGACTGGCTCTGGCGGGAGATCGACGGTCATCTGTCCACGGTAGTGGCCCTGGGCCTGATCGATCGGGCCACCCTCCAGCTCCGCGCCGACAGCCAGGACCTCAAGCGGCAGGTGCGGCGGGTCTGGTTCCCGCTGCAGAAGGGCGTGGCCGAGAGCATGGGCGACACCCGCCTGCGCCGCATCGGCTGGTACCTGATCGATCAGGCCATGGCCGAGGAATTCAACCAGAAGCTCGAACCGGGCGACATCCTCGTCAGCCGAAAGAACTGGTACCTCTCCAATGTGGGCCTGCCCGGCTTCTGGCCCCACGGCTTGCTCTATGTGGGCGAGCCCGCCAGCCTCGCCGCCTGGTCCAACAACCCCGCCGTGCAGGCCTGGGCCAGCGCCCGCTGCGGCAAGGACTGCAGCTTCGTTGAGTACCTGCAGCAGCGATACCCCAGCGTCTGGGCGCTCTACCAGTTGGGCCCCCAGGAAGAAGGCGAGCACGCCGAGCCCTTTCGGGTGATCGAGGCGGTGAGCGAGGGGGTGGTGTGGAACACCCTCACCCACGCTGCCGGCGACTACCTCGGCGCCGTGCGGCCCCGCCTCGACAAGCTGGCCAAGGCCCAGGCCATCGACGTGGCCTTCGCCACCCACGGCAAGCCCTACGACTTCGACTTCGACTTCGCCACCGACAACGCCGTCGTCTGCACCGAGCTGGTCTACCGGGCCTACCGGCCGGCCGAGGGCAAGGCCGGGCTGACGCTGCCGCTGATCGAGCTGGCCGGGCGACAGACCCTGCCGGCCAATGACCTCATCGCCCATTACAGCGCCCATGCAGAGGAGCCCGATCGGCAGCTCGATTTTGTCGGCTTCATCGACGCCAGCGAGCGGGATCGAAAGGCGATCATCTCGGATGAAGCGGCGTTTCGCGGTACTCCAGCGCGCAGCCGCTACGACGTCGCGGTTCAATAGCCGCCTTTCAGGCCGCCGACGCGACAGAAGTCGGACAGGTACACGGCGCAGGGGAGCCCGGTAGAGGAGGGGCGTCCGGAACTTCCGGCGTCTCTCCTTCGAGGAAGCCCATGACTATCCGCCTTGTCACTGCCCTTGGTCTGTTCGCGTTCAGCTCCACCGCCTTCGCCGCCGCCGACCTGGTGCCGACGATCAGCGGCCCCACCACCGCGGTGTATGTCGGTCAGACCGGCCGCTACACCGTCAAGGTGAGCAACACGGGCAACGCCAACACCACCAATGGCTCCGTGGTCATCGATCTTCCCGAAACCAACACCTCGCCCACCGTCTACGTGATGGGCACCGTGGTGGCCAAGAGCAGCGTCTGCAGTCAGTCGGGCACCACGCTCACCTGCAACATTGGCGGCATTCGGCGTGGCAAGAATGTCTCTGTCTATGTGGACCTGCAGCTCCCCGAGAGCGCCGACCCGCTGGTGATCGACGCCCGGGTCAGCACCACCAACAGCGAGAACAGCACCGCCAACAACAGCGCCAGCCACACCGCCAACCCGCTCAACTACAGCGTGACCGCGATGGGTGCCTCGGCCAACATCCACAACAGCCACTGCACCGGCACCGGCCTCGCCGCCTACTACGAGTGTACGCTCTTCCCCAGCTCCCTCTCCACCCATGACGTGGTCTTCAACAGCGACGGCAGCATCTCGATCCCCGCCGCCGGCCCCGACTACAGCGGCCAGTGGACGCTGAACAGCAGCAACGACACGCTCAGCTTCTACTACACCGAGCTGGGCATCGTGGTCGCCGAGTTCGAGGGCCAGGGCATCTCCAGCACCTGCTGGGATGGCCTCACCACCTTCCCGGGCAGCACCTACGTCTCGCCCTACCGGGTCTGCGTGCAGTAGACAGTCTACGGTGCGGCCGGCCGCAGCAGACCCTCACAGGGGCGCAGGCGGTCGGCCTCGGGGGAAGGGTGGGTCCCGAGCAGGGGGGGCGGGCCCGGCGGCAGGGCGGCGGGCCGGTCGCTCAGGTTGAAGAAGGCCTCCACATCGCCTTGGGCGTGGCTGCGGCGCAGGTGGAGCAGGCCGCTCGGCGTGACCCCCACCGCGGCGAGGGGGCCCTCCGCCAGGGCCGGGGTCTGTTTGCGCAGGCGGAGCGCCGCCTGGGTGAGACGCCAGGGGCTGGCAGCGTCGGCCGACTGACCGGCCTGGTGCAGGGCCCGGTGCGCCGATGGGATCGGCAGCCAGGGCTTCGCCGACGAGAAGCCGGCATCGGGGGAATCGGTCCAGGGCATCGGCGTGCGGCAGCCGTCGCGGCCCTTGTAGAAGGGCCAGTTCTGTACACCCGGCGGGTCGCGCAGGTCGGCCCGGGCGAGGCGGGCCTCGGGCAGGGCCAGCTCCTCGCCCTGGTAGAGGAAGAGGGCCCCCGGCAGGGCGCAGAGCAGCAGGGGGAGCAGGCGGGCCCGGTCGGCGCGGCCCCCCCAGCGGGTGACGGCCCGCGGAAAGTCATGGTTGGACAGGGCCCAGGCGGCGTGGCCATGGGTGGGCAGCCGGGCCAGGGTCTGTTCAATTGCCCGGGCAAAGGGGGCGGCGCCCCAGGGACTGTGCAGCAGGCGAAAGTCAAAGGCGTGGTGCAGGCGATCGTCGCCGACCCAGGCGGCGGCGTTGTCGTAGCGGAGCTGCTCGTCGAGGGTCTCGCCGATGAGCGTGGCGCCGTACCGATCGGCCAGGGCGCGCATGGCCTGCAGATGGGCGAGCAGCTCGGGCTGATCGCGGTCGTGAATGTGCTGCTGGGCCATGTAGCCGTAGACGAGGCCGAGCCAGCTCCAGCGCCGGGGGTTGTCGCGCAGGGCGGCGTCCTTGACGTAGCAGTTGAAGACGTCGAGGCGAAAGCCGGCCACGCCCCGCGCAAACCAGCGCTCCATCGAGGCCAGGATGGCCTCGGCCACCGGCGGGTGGCGCCAATTGAGATCGGGTTGGGCGGCGGCGAAGCTGTGCAGGTACCAGTCGCCGTTGGCCGGGTGGCGGCTCCAGGCCGGGCCGCGAAAGGTGCTCTGCCAGCGATTGGGCGGCCGATCGCCGCGGCGCCAGATGTACCAGTCGCGGCGGTCGCCGCCGGCCACCGACTGACGAAACCAGGGGTGCTGATCGCTGGTGTGGTTGAAGACGCCGTCGAGCCAGACGCGCAGGCCCCGATCGGCCGCCTCGCGCAGGAGGGCGTCGAAGTCGGCCTCGCTGCCAAGCTCGGGGGCAAGGGCGTCGTAGTCGGCCACGTCGTAGCCGAAGTCGGCGTTGGGGCTCGGGTGGATGGGTGAGAGCCACAGGGTGTCCACCCCCAGGGCGGCCAGCACATCCAGGCGGCGGCGCAGGCCGTTCAGGTCGCCAACGCCGTCGCCGTCGCTGTCTTGGAAGGAGCGCAGGTAAACCTGGTAGCCGACGGTCACAGCTTGCCCAGGCAGCGCGGCGTGGTGGTGGTGGTGTAGCGGCCGATCTTGGCGAAGGTGTCGGCGATGGTGCTGGCGGCGAAGGCCGAGGCGGCGCCGGCCGGCAGCTCGCCCCCTGGGTCTGTATAGGTGTGGTACTCAGACAAGGTGTGGTTGGCGTCCAGCGAGATGAGCAGCCAGGCGCCGCGCACATCGGTGACCTGCACCGCACCTTCCACCTTGGCCCGGGCAGCGTCGGAGAGGCGCTCGCCGCTCAGGTCGACGATGCCCTTCCACGACAGCTCGCGCATCCCGCCGCCCGAGGCGCTGGCGAGGCCGGGGCTGTAGCGGTTCTCGACCACCCACCACCGATTGGAGACCACCGGCAGCGGCAGCATCATCATCACATGGCGCCGATCGGCGCAGGCGCTGCCCTGGGTGATCTCGACGTGGCCGAGGCCTAGCAGATCTTTGTGGTACAGCTCGTCGTTGAGGCCGGCCCAGATCCGGTCGATCGGGTGATCGAAGACGCCGGCCCCCCAGCCCACCTTGACCTTCTTGCCCGGCACGTCGATGACGCCGGTGGCGACGGCGCCGCCGGCGGCCTTGGCCCAGGCCGAGGCCGGGATGGCCGGCGCCTGGGTGGCGAGGCGCTGGCTGCGCAGGGCTTGCACCGCGGCGAAGCGGGCGCTGATCGCGGCGGGGTCCACCGCCGCCTGGGCGAGGGCGAGGGCGCAAAGGGCGACGAACATTCTGGGCTCCGGGCTGCGCGCGGCTGGCGACAGCGGCGCGTGTCAGGCTACCGTGTGGAGCGGCTTCCCTCCATCCCCGAGCTGTCATGTCTCTGCGCGCCCTCCTCCCTGCCCTCGCCCTCCTTGGCTGCTCTGAGTACAACCTCGCCGGAGAGGAGAAGCCCACGCCCGGCGGCGAGGAGACCGGCACCCCGCCGTGCACTCCGCCGGACCCCGCCTGCACCGACAGCGCCGATCCCGACACCGGCGAAGACACGCCGATCGACACGTCGCCGGTGGACATCGACGACTGCGAGGCGCCGACGGCCGAGGCCGGCACGGTCACGATCCTCGATGACTGTATCGGTACGGGCTCCGAGCCGGTGGCCGATCCCTACAACCTCCAGATTGAGTACAGCTACACCTCCGACGGCAACGGCCCGGTGGTCAAGCCTTCGGTCACCAACCTCACCGATGACAATGGCGACGGGATGGTCGACACCAACGACATCCCCGACATCGTCTTCACCGTCTACGGCTCGGGCTCGCTGGTGGCGCTCTCGGGCGACTACTCGGGGGAGATCTTCCGCCTCTCGGGCTGGCAGGGGGCCGGCGATGTCGTCACCGCCGATGTCAACGCCGACGGCGACACCGACATCTGCGGCTTTGACGGGGGCGGCCGGGTGCAGTGTGTCGACAACACCGGGGCCCTGATCTGGCGGTCGACGGTCGCCACCTACAACGGCTACCCGCACATCACCGCCTGCGACCTCGATCAGGACGGCAAGCCCGAGGTGATCGGCGACAACCAGGTCATCAACGGCGAGGATGGCACGCTGGCCTTCACCCTGCCCGCCTCTTCCGGCTACTCGGTGCCGGTCTGCGCCGATCTCGATCAGGACGGCACCGCCGAGATCCTGCTCGGCAACGGCGTCTTCTCGCACACCGGCGCGCGGGAGTGGTCGATGGGCGGCGGCGGGTACTCCGCCATGTCGGCGGTCGTCAACACCGACAGCGACACCAAGGCCGAGGTCTTTCTGGCCACCGATCGGCTCTACCTGTACGAAGACAATGGCGCCCTGATCAACAGCACCTCCCTGCCCACCCAACTCCCGGGGCCGCCCTGCGCCGCGGACTTCGATGGCGACGGCGCCGTCGAGATCGCCGTGCCCTCGTCCTCGGCCTTCTACATGTTCGACACCAACGGCACCCTGCTCTGGCAGGCGGCGATGCAGGACTACAGCGGCCTCGCCGGCTGCTCGGGCTACGACATGGACGGCGACGGCATCTACGAGGTGCTCTTCGCCGATGAGGTGGCGGTGCGCCTCTACGACGGTCGTACCGGGACGGTGCTCTACGAGAGCTACGCCCACAACTCCGGCACCCTCTTCGAGTACCCGGTGGTGGCGGATGTGGACCTCGATGGCAGCGCCGAGATCATCGTCGCCGAGAACCTGGGCAGCCGGGTGGGCATCACCGTCTACGGCCATGGCGGCGATGGCTGGCCGGCGGCGGGCCCGACCTGGGCCAGCCCCGACTTCGCCGGCACCAACAACGAGGCCCACGGCAGCGTGCCCCTCACCCCCGACGCGAGTTGGAACAAGTACAAAGTCTTTCGC
>JBEIQK010000243.1:0-8372 GCA_040376505.1 Alphaproteobacteria bacterium
GCCCATACGCCTCGCGGTGAAGGGCCTCCGTGAAGACCCGGAGGAGCGCGTGCACAGGGAGCGAAGCGATTCGGCGTGCCCGAAGCTGACGGCCCAACGGCTGTTCAATGCGGCCCATTCGCAGCACAGCACGCCCCCTTTCATTCAGACCGCTCCACATTCTCGCCCCCACTCCGACCCCCCTCGCCCGGCATCCCCTCCGGCCAACGTGCCTGCCAAATAGCGAACTCCACCGCCGTTAACTCGCCAAACCCACCCATCTCACCCGATCGCGTCCAGTCTCCGTCCGCCACCTCGTCCACGCCGCCCCCCTCGCCCAGCGTTAGCCCACCCCATGGCCCACGAGACCTTCTCCCGCCTCGTCATCCTCGGCGCCGGCGCCATCGGCGCCGGCATCGGCGCCCTCCTCTGGGAGGCCGGCACCAACGTGCTCCTCATCGCCCGCGGCCCCCACCGCGACGCCATGGCAACGCACGGCCTCGACCTCCGCCTGCCCAGCGGCCCCCGCCGCCTGCAGCTCCCCCTGGGCACGCTCCAAGACCTGCGCCCCGGCGACCTCGTGCTGCTCGCCACCATGGGCCACGACACCATCGAGGCGACCGCAGCCCTGCCCGCCGGCTGGCCCGTGGTCAGCCTCCAAAACGGAGAGGCCCCGCTGCACGCCCTCGACCGCCCCGTGATCGCAGCGGTGGTCTATGTTCCCGCCGAGCGGCGGGCCCCCGGGGTGGTCGTGATGGCCGGCAGCCCCTACCCCGGCGCGATCCTGCTCGGAGGCTGGCCGTCCGGGTTGGTGGGGCCCGAGGCCGCCCTCGCCGAGGCCCTCCGTCAGGCGGGCTTTCGGACGGCAATCCGGGATCCAATCGCCCCCTGGGTGCGCGCCAAGTCGCTGCGAAACCTCGGCGGGGCGCTGATCGCGCTCTGCGATGCGCCGCCGGCCGATCTGGTAGAGGCCCTGGTGGCCGAGGCCCGCGCCGTCTACGCCGCGGCCGGCCTGCCGGTGGCCGATGACGCCGACTTCGACGCCGCGGTGGGCCCCCTGGAGACGGTGGCCGTGGACGGTCTGCCGCGGGTGGGCGGCTCCACCCGCCACGCGCTGTCGCGGGGAGACCGGCTGGAGACGGCGAGCCTGCATGGGCCCCTCGTCGCCCTGGGCCGCCAGTGGGGGGTGCCCACGCCGAGAAACACCGCGATCATCGCCCTCGCCGAGCAGGCCGCCGCCGAAGGATGGCCGGCCGGCGGGATGGCGCCGGCGGCGCTGCGGGCGGCCCTGGAGCGGGGCTGAACGGTCGACGGGCAGAGCCCTTGCTGAGGCGGTGCGCTTTGGGTATCAGGCGAACGAACCCGGAGCATGAATGCCGATCCTCGCCCAAACCACCTCAGGCTTGAACCTCCGCAGCGCCCCCGGCGGCGCCGTGCTCCGCAGCGTGCCGGCCGGCACCGAGGTGGCGATCACCGGCCTCGCCGCCGAGTGGCTGCCCGTCACCGTGGGCGCCCAGAGCGGCTTCATGAGCCGGGGCTACCTGCGCCCCCAGAGCGGCGCCATCGCGCTGGTCGTCACGGCCAAGGCGCTCAACCTCCGGGCGGCGGCGCGGGGCGATGCCGCCGTGCGGGCCACCCTCAGCCAGGGCGCCGCCCTGTCGGCCACCGGTTGGGAGGGCGACTGGGTCGCGGTCAACACCGCCGCGGGCGCCGGCTTTGTGGCCCTGGCCTATGTCGGGCCCGCCCCCGCCGCGTCGTCGGCGCCGGCCGGCCGCTACCCCGACGCGGCCGCCGTCCGCGCCCAGCGCGTCGCCATCGAGGCCCTCGATGACGAAGACGCCCGCGCCGACGCCTATGAGCAGCTCCAGGGCCAGTCGCCCTACTTCAGCCAGCGCGACAACGAGGCCACCGAGAACGGCGTGCGCATCGAGACCGAAGGCGGCCGGATGTGCAACCTCACCGCCCTGGCGATGGGGCTGTCGTACCTGGGCGTCGACAACCCGCGCCCGCCCGCGCAGTACGAAGATGCGCTCGAAGCCCTGCGCCAGGAGAACCGCCTGCCGGCCCGCACCGAGACCCGGGGTTGGGGCGGCGTGGCGCAGCTCCTCTCGGTGAGCTGCCGCTTTTTGCTGGGCGGCCCGGCCAAGAAGCCCCGGAGCTGGTGGGAGTCGACCGTGCGCCCCGCCCTGCGCGACGGGCAGGCCGTGATCCTCAGCATCTCGGGCCACATCGTGCGCATGGTGGGGGTCGGCGACAAGGGTCTGGTGATCGACGATCCCTACGGCCACAGCCGCATGCTCGCCGGTGAGGCCCACAGTTGGTACGGCAAGAACGGCTGGCGCGACCGGGCCGCCGTGGTCGGTCGCGGCATCCTCTACCCCTGGGCCGAGGTCGAGGTGCACACCTTCCGCTGGGTGGCGGCGCTCGGCGCGCCGGGCGGAGACGTCAGCTTCTCGCCCGAGGAGCTGCCCGATCTGCGCGACGAGGAGCCCTCCGATCCCTCCGCCGAGATCGAGCTCCCCGCCGAGGGCTAAGCGGGTTGGGTCAGGGCGCCGCCGAGGAGCGGCAGCCGGGGCCCACTGTACAGGTGAGGTCGCGCAGGCCTTCGCCGTCCCAGACAAAGCGCCCGCGCAGGTCGCCGCCCCGGTTCTCTGTGTCGCCCGGCCCGCCCCAGCGCAGGTGGCTGGCCTGAAGCGCCCGGCCTTCGAGCCAGATGCCCCCGCCCTGCCCGGCCACGTTGGCGCGCAGGCCCTCCTCGGGGTGGTGGGGGCCTTCGATGCGCAGGTCTCCACCCACATGCAGCCCGCCGCCGCGAAGGGTGTTGCGGTGGCCGGGGGCTTCGATCTGCAGGCGGTTGCCTTCGGCGACGAGGCCCTTGACGTGGACGGTCTGCGCGGCGGCCAGTCCACCGCCGTCGGCCGCTGCCCAGCAGTCGCCGCCGGGGCAGCCGTCGGTCGCCAGGCCCAGGAGATTGTCTTTCAGCACCAAAGAGCCCGTCTCGACGGCCCCGCCGACCGAGAGGCCGCCGCCCTGGCCCGACAGCGCGCAGCCATAGCTGCAGAAGAGCGTGGCCCGGCCTTCGTTTCCGATGAGCTCGATGCCGCCGCCCCGCAGGGCGCCCTGCACCTCCAGGCCCACGCCGCGCAGGGTGGCGCTCTGTCCAGACTGGGAGAGCATCGCCCAATTGTAGGCGACACGCAGATCACTGGCCCACAGATCGCCCCAGACCGCGAGGCCGGCCCCGGAGATAGCCCCGGCGTTGTAGAGCCCGCCGGCGCCTTCGCCGAGGGCCTGGTTTCGTTCAACCCGCACCCGACGCAGGGTGGCCGAACCAACGATCCAGGCCCCGGCGCCCACCACGGTCACCGAGCCGGCGGTGCTCGGCGACAGGGTGTTGTCGGAGATCACCACATCCTCGGCCAGCAGGTGGCCCGACAGGCGCAGCCCGCCGCCGAGGCCTTCGGTGTTCTGGTTGTTGTGCAGCACCACACCCCGCAGCTCCAGCGAGACCTGGTCGTCGATCGTGCTCCAGTCCTGCGAAATGCCCCGGGTGCCTCTGGACAGACTCAGGTCTTCGAGGATCACGGTGGCGTCGCGGGGCGGGAGGAGCACCACGGGTGCCGTGCCGTCGCCGATGAGGGAGGTCAGCGCGGAGCCCTGGCCGCGCAGGGTGAGCTGCGGGGCGGTGATGCGCAGGGCCACCGGGAACTCGCCGCTGCAGAAGAGCAGCGTGCCGGGCTCCGACCAGTCCAGGGTGACGAGGCCCGCCCCGGTGAAGAGGGCGGTGACCTCGCGCGGCAGACCGGCGGTGGGCTCGAAGAATACGCGCTGGCGCGCCGCACCGTCGCAGAGATCGACGGCGCCGCTGTCTTCGGGGGGGTCGGTGTCGAGGGGCGGGGCCGTGTCGGGGGTCGGGCCCGTGTCGACGGGGTCCACGGAGGCCGGCCCCTTCCCCGGCCCGCCCCCCGACGCGCAGGCGGCCAGCAAGGCGCAGACCGCCCAGCGGGCCCTTCGGAGATGGCGCAGATCGGCTCCTGCTCGCATACCCAGGGGCTAATCCGCGGCCGCGCGGCCGTCGCTGCGAATCAGCCCGCCGCGTTGCCCGAGATGGTCACGGTGCCGCCGATGCTGGAGACGCCGATGGCGTCGCGCAGGGCGGTGGCCTCGCTGGTGTAGAGCCAGCCGTTCTTGGTGACGGTGAAGTCTCCCGGCACGGCGGGCAGATCGTGCAGGGCGGTGACATCGGAGAGGATCAGGTTGTTGCTCAGGGTCAGGCTGCCGCCCAGCAGGCCGAGGCTGTCGAGGGGGTCGAGGTTGGTGAGGCGCACGAGATCCGTGAGGGCGAGGCTGCCGTTGATGGTGCGGAGCTGCTCCAGGCCGTCGAGGCCGCTGAGGTAGCGGTTGTGGTCGATCTGCAGGTCGCCGCGCACCTCCTCCAGCGAGCCGAGGCCGGAGATGTCGGTGAGATCGGTGTTCCACTGCAGGATGAGGCTGCCGCGCACAATGGTGAGGGCCTTGAAGGCGGGCAGCGCGGTGAGGTCGAGGTTGTAGGAGAGGTTGAGGTCACCGTTCACCTCGCTCAGGCTCTCCAGGCCGGTGATTGTGGTGAGGTTGGCCGAGGCGATCGTCACGCTGCCGCTGGCCTGGAGCGCCGGCGCGAGCGAGAGGCTCGTGACGCCGGCGCCCATCTCGATGGAGAGGTCGCCTGCCACCGACTCCAGCGCGGGGAACAGCTCCACCGCTGAGCCACCACATCCGGAGAGGGAGATGGAGGTGGCGCTCAGGAGGGCCGGGGTGTCGGGGCAGGCGAGGCTGAGGTCGGCCACCACGAGGTCATTGAGACCGGTGAGGGCCGGAAAGGAGGGGGCCGTGGTGAGCGCGGGCAGGCCTTGGAGCGAGACGGTGCCGCTGACGCCGAGGAGCTGGCCAAAGGCGCCGAGCTCGCCCAGCGCCGGCAGCGACTCGATGCGCAGGTCGCCGCCGACAAAGGCGAGGTTGGACAGATCCCCCACCCGGGCGAGGTGGGGCGCGTCGGTCACGCGGAGCGAGCCGCTGACCTCGGTGAGGGCGTCGAGGCCGCCCACTTCGGTGAGCGCGGGGCCGGAGATGACGAGGTCGCCGCCGACGAAGGCGAGGCGGTGCAGGCCGCGGGTGCTGGTGAGGCCGTCGGCGTCGATGGTGAGGCTGCCCGAGACGGCCTGCAGGCAGTCGAGGCGCTCCAGCTCGACGAGGTCTCCCGAGAGCGAAAGATCGCCGTCCACGGTGGTGTACAGGGTGCAGAAGTCGGCCACCGCCGCATCATCGGCGAGGGTGAGGTCGCCGTAGAAGGTGGTGTCGGGCTCGACGGGCTCCTCTTCGACCTCCTCCTCGCTGTCGCTGGGGCGGATGTCGCCCGAGGGGTCGAAGAGCTCGCCCAGGGTCTCCTCCTCGATCTCGCCGACCGCGCCGGGCTCGACGGTCTCGAGGCGATCGCGCAGCTCGTCTTCGATGCGGTCTTCGATCTCGGCCTCGATCCGGCCCTTGAGGTTGCAGGCGGCGAGGGGGAGCAGGAAAAACAAGGCGGTGCGGTGCATGTCAACTCCGGGATGTCTGAACCCTTTGCAGGTCTTGTGCCAGGCCCCCAAACACGATGGAACGCCGATGATTGGCGAGCTCCCTGTCCAGCCGGGTGGACAGCCGACGGCGGGGGTGGACGGCAGCCCGGGCCGCGGCGGAGTAGATCGGCGGCGGAGGTGCCGGTGCGCGAGCTGGTCTGGGGGCCGATTCAGGGGGCGCTGCGTGGAGAGGTCGGTCGCGACGGGGCCCTCGACGTGATCTGCCCCCACAGCGAGCAGCCGCTCGGCCGCGGCGACTTCGCCCTGGCCTTGGTGGCCGAGGGGGCGATCGTCCTGCGCGTGGCGGGCGGCGGGGTGGTGGGGCCCTTTGGCGTCGACGACGCCGAGGGAGAGGCCCGGCTGGTGGAGGCGGTGCGGGCGGGCACCCTGGCGGAGCTGGCGGCCCCGGCGGCCCTGCGCTTTCGCCTGCGGGTGAGCGCCCTGGGCCTGCTGCGCACGGGGGAGCGCTGGCGCTTTGAGGCCGGGGTGCGGGCCACCCAACTGTTTGGCTGCCCGGTGTACCGGCCGAGCGAGGCGGCCCTCGCCTTTCTGGCCAACGTCGGCCTCGACGAAGAAGACCCAGCGCAGATCGTGCGCGTCGGTCGGCTGGCGACGGGCTACACGGTGAGCGACATCCCGGTTCACTTCTCGGTCAATCGACTCAAGGCCCGGCGCAGCTTTGTCTTTGCCCGGGCCGGCTACGGAAAGAGCAACCTCACCAAGCTCCTGCTCAGCCGGCTCTATCAGTCGCCCCCCGAGGTGGGCCTGCTGATCGTCGATCCCGAGGGGGAGTATGCCTTTTCGCAGGCGGGCCCCCAGGGCAGCACCACGCCGGGGCTCCTCGATCACCCCGGTCTGCGGCGCCGGGCCAAGGTCTTCACCAACCGGCGGGTGCGCGAGCCGGTGGCCGGGCCGGTCAAGCTCAACATCGCCGATCTGCTGCCGGGCAATTTCCTGGCCTCCTTTGTGCCCGCCGAGAAGCGCGGCGGCGTGTGGGCCAACTACCTGCGGGCGGCCAAGCCGAGCACCTGGGCAGAGCTGGTGGGCCTGCTGCGCGAGCGGGGCTACTTCAGCCGCGACGAGGAGCTGGCGGCGGCCCTGGGGGTGCGGGCCAACCGCAGCAAAGACAAAAACGAAGGAAATTACAGCCTCGACGCCATTCGAAACAATGTGCTGCCGGTGATTCACCGCCTGGACGATCCCTCCAGCAAGCTCATCGACGAGGTGGAGCGCACCCTCTTTGGCCTGGGCGGTGAAGAGCCGGGGGTGGTGATCCTCGACACCAGCACCATGCCGGCCCGCGACGCCGACGGCGTGCTGCGGGTGCTGCTGCACCACCTCTTTGGCCGGGCGGTGCGCGGGCTCACCGAGGGGGGCGCGCCGCGGCGCGGGGTGCTGCTGGTGCTCGAAGAGGCCCAGACGGTGCTCTCGGGGCGGCACCTCGATGATCAAGACATCTACGTGCGCTGGGTGAAGGAGGGCCGCAAGTATGGGCTCGGCGCCATGCTCGTCACCCAACAGCCCGGCGCCATCGCGCCCGAGCTGGTGAGCCAGGGCGACAACTTCTTTGTGATGCACCTCCTCGCCGAGCGGGATCTGTCCATCCTGGGAGAGGCCAACGCCCACTTCTCGCCGGAGATCCTGCACCTGCTGCGCACCGAGCCGGTGAAGGGCAACTGTTACTTCTGGTCGGCCCCCGATCAGCCCTATGTGGTAGGGATGCGGGTCGACCCCTTCGAGGCCAGCCCGGCGCCGGTGGCGAGCGTGGCCCCACCGCGATTGGGGAGCGAGCCCGCCGAGCCGGTCGAGGCCTACGAGGCGCGGCTGCTGCGGGCGGTGGTGTCGGCGCTTGTCACCAGCGGGCGGGTCTATCTGTATCGGGTGGAGTCGATTGACGACCAGCCCCAGGAGGGCTGCGTGGCGGTGGCGGGCTCCTACCTCGCCCAGAACATCGCCGAGGCGGCAGCCTTTCGCGCCGAGCGGCCCGACGACTGGGAATTGCGCTGGGAGCGCGTGGTGCTGCGGGTCGCTGTGCTCGACGCCCTGCTGGCCCGGGCGGGGCTGGGCTGGCGCCCCCTGCGGGCCGAAGGGGCGGTGGAGAACAAGGGCAAGCGCGCGATGGTGCTGCTCAAAGAGGCGCGCCTGGCCGAGCTCGCCGGGCGCCTGGGCCGCGCGCTGCGGCCGGCCCGCGAGGGGGTGCGGCTCTTCACCGGCGGCGGGCTGGTGATCGGCGGCTGAGCGGGGGCCTCAGGCCGGTCGACGCCGGCGGCAGAGCAGGGCGACCCACAGCCCGGCGAGGGGGAGAGCGGAGCCGGATCCGACGCTGGCGCAGCCGCAGCCGCCCTTCTCGGTGTCGCTGAGGCCGCCCGAGGCCTCGGCCTTGGGGCCGTCCACGGTGCTGGTGTCGTCGGGGGCGGCGCTGTCGCCGCCGGGGCTGCCGGTGTCGGGCGGGTCTGTGTCGGTCTCTCCAGTCGAGCCGGCGGGCACCCACTCCCCGTCGAAGACGGCGGCGCGGGCGGCCTCTTGGAGGAGCTCCACCACCTCGGTCTCTACGCCCGGGGGGCCCGGCAGTCCGACCGGCGAGGCCTGGGTGAGGGTGCCGTAGAGCACATAGCCAGCGAGCCAGGTGCCGGTGAGGCTGGGGTGGCTGCCGTCCTCAACGTAGAGGCCGCGAAAGACGCTGCCATCGGCGCGCGGATCGCGGCCGGCAGCCTCGTCGGCGGCGTAGACACGACCGAAGGCGGGGCCGGCGGGCGCGATGTCGACCGGGCGCTCGGCGGTGGCGATGGCCTCCTGGTA
>JBEIQK010000182.1:0-9733 GCA_040376505.1 Alphaproteobacteria bacterium
CGGTGTTGGCCGCGTCGCACAGCTCGGGGTCGGAGGGCGAGACATCGGCTCGGCTGTCGTCGCAGTCGGTCGTTGACACGGTGTAGCCGGCTGGCAGGTCGCAGAAGGAGCCAGGGGTCGACCCGCCGTGCCCGTCGCTGTCGGCGTCGCGGTAGAAGACCGAGGCTCCGGTGGCGCCGCTGTCGGCATTGTCGGCGAGACCGTCGCAGTCCTCATCGGTGTTGGCCGGGTCACAGACCTCCACAGCGGCCGGCGAGAGGGCCGGATCGGCGTCATCGCAGTCGGGCCCGCCCGCCACGACGCTGGCGTAGCCGTCGCCGTCTACATCGGTGGTGTCGGCCCCTGAACAGTCCTGATCGACCGTGTCATAGGGCACCTCCGGGGCGCTGGGGTAGGCCGCCGGGTCGGCGTCGTCGCAGTCGCTGTCGTCAAAGACATAGCCCGGGAGCAGATCACAGGAGAGGAAGGGGCTGCCCGCGTCGCCGAAGGTGTCGCCATCGGCGTCGGCGAAGCTGAAGACACCGGCCGAGAGGTCCACATCGGGGTCGGCGTCGTCGATGCGTGCGTCGCAGTCCTCATCGCCGCCCCCGCAGACCTCGGTGGCGCCGGGAAAGACCGCCGGATCGCCGTCATCGCAGTCCTCACAGGCCGCCGTGCCGTCGAGGTCGGCGTCGGCGTAGCCCGTAGAGCCATCGCAGTTGTAGTCCACCGGATCGGTGCAGTCGGGCTCGGGCGCCCCGGGAAAGACCGCCGGGTCTTCGTCTTCGCAGTCCCCGCCCACCGCGGCGTAGCCGAGCGGCTGCGCGCAGGCCAAGGTGGTGGAGTCGGCGGCGCCGACCCCGTCGTCATCGCGGTCTTCGTAGAAGGTGGTCTCCACCCCTTCGTCCACGAGGCCATCGCAGGAATTGTCCACCTCGTCGCAGCGCTCGGGCGCCCCCGGGTAGGCGGTGGCGTCGCCGTCGTCGCAGTCGCTGGCGTCCAGCGTCTCGCCGGGCAGCAGCGCGCAGCGGGCCACCGGCGAGGCCTCGGCATCGCCATAGGTGTCGCCGTCGGCGTCGGGGTAGGCGAGCAGATCGCCATCCTCGTCGATGAGCCCGTCGCAGTCCTGGTCGCGGCCATCGCAGACATCGACGGCCCCGGGGTACACCCCCGCGTCGGCGTCATCGCAGTCCTCGCTCGCAGCGACCCCATCGCCATCGGCGTCGATCGGCGCGCCGGTGTCATCGCCGGGCGGCGCTGTGTCCTCCTGCGTCGGCGCAGCGCTGTCGTCCCCTCCCGCAGGAGACCCCGGAGATTTTTCGGCTGCGCAGGCGAACAAAGCGAGGAGCGAGAGCAGGGAGAGAGCGCGCATGGGGCCTCCGACCGGCGGGAGCCTACCACAGGCGCCCCCGTCGTCTGTCCCCCGATGGCGGGCCAACGTTCTGTTCATGTGTTCGAGCCAACCCCGCCAAAGAAGCCAATAGACCCTGCCCGCCCAGGATGGTATCCAACCTGCCGCTGACGCCTCTTCAGGCGAGCCCCTCCCCTGCGCACCAAAAGATGGAGCTTGAATGCCGTATACCCCCCGCCGCAAAGGCGCCCGCCACGCCCCCCTCCTCCTCGCCCTGCTGGGCCTCCTCGTGGCCTGCGGCGACAAGGGCGAGCCTGTCGAAGAACCCGGCGGCGACGACGGCGCTGAGCCCGCCCCCGTCACCGAGGTGGCCGTGGGTGCTGGGCAGATCTTCGCCGGCGACTTCGAGCCCACCACGCTCACCTGGTGGGTGGTCGACGCCACGAGCGGCGCCATCGTCAGCACCGGCACCCAGGCCGGCGGCGCCATCACCGTCACCCTCACGGATGCCGCGGGCGCCTACGTCACCACCCCCAGCTACACCGCCGATCCCGGCTACACCATCCAGCTCGAAGGCTCGGTGGCCGCGGGCGGCCTCTTCTCCTACCTCGACACCGATGTGCCCGCCTTCGTCGGCCTGCGCGGCAGCGACGGCGCCAACATGGCCAGCAAGCACGCCGAGATGGTCTCCCAGGCCGCCACCCTGGTCGCCACCTTCCAGACCGACCTCGACGACGCCAAGGCCGACATGGCCACCGCCGTCTACGACGAGGTCTCCCGGGCCCGCGACCACATGGGCGCCGGCGGCCTGCTCCTCCACGACACCGACGACGTCGACGCCATCGCCGACGGCAGCGCCGGGATGGCCCCCTTCGTCGCCGAGTGTGAGGGCTACACCACCACGCTCCAGGCCGAGTCCGACGCCGACGTCGCCATTGCCGAGGGCACCGCCCTCTCCATCGCCACCCTGACCCCCGACGACGCCGCCATCCAGTCCGCCGTAGAGGCCTGCCTCGACCTCACCGCCCAGGCCGACAAGCTCGACGCCACCCTCGGCAGCCTCCTCGCCAAGCCCCTGCTCGACGAGACCTGGGAGTTCGACGGCCGCAACAAGCTCGACAGCGGCGAGATGGACGACCGCACCTGGATCGAGCTGGAGGCCAGCCTCGCCAAGATCGGCGACGAGGCCGAGGGCCTCTCCGCGGAGCTGGAGGCCTGCGTGCTCAACGCCATCGGCGGCGAGCCCACCCTCATCACCGACGACATCACGCCCGACCCCTACATCGCCCTCGGCGACGCCGCGACCGCGATGGCCGAGGCCACCGAGACCTCCGCCCTCGCCTACGAGGCCACGCTCACCGCCGACTACAGCGACTACATCGACCTCGACACCCAGACCGGCACCCTGTCGCCCTCGACCTGGGCCGTCAGCCACACCCACGCCACCACCCTGCTTACCGCCATGATCGGCGCCGACCTCCTCGCCGACGACGACGAGATCCTGGTGGCCGACAGCGACGACGAGGTGATGGCCGTCGAAGACTCCAGCTTCACCGCCTGCGAGGTGCCCACCGGCAGCTTCCAAATCAACCTCGCCGGCCTCGCCGTCGCCATCGGCACCCCCTTCGACGACGTGATCCGCGGCGCCGACGTCGACACCGGCTTTGAGGTCATCGTCGGCCTCTGGGGCGACGACTGCCTCAACGGCCTCAAGGGCCACGAGCTCATCCTCGGCGGCCGGGGCGACGACGAGCTGCACGGCGGCGACCAGCACGAGATCATCTTCGGCGGCGGCGGCGACGACACCATCTTCGCCGGCGAGGGCGCCACCTACGACATCACCCTGCCCACCACACCCCCTTCTCAGCTCAGCATCGACATCGGCAGCCTCGTCTTCGGCGGAGACGGCGACGACGCCGTCTCCGGGGCCGACCCCGACTTCGATGAAGAAGACGACAGCGCCTTTGGCTACACCGACTTCCTCTTCGGCGACTTCGTCAGCGCCGACAAGTCCGGCAACGACAGCCTGGAGGGCGGCGCCGGCGTGGACTTCCTCTTCGGTCAGTGGGGCGACGACGCCCTGCGCAACCGCCGCCCCGGCCACTTCGTGCTGGCCATCGAGGGCACCGACGAGGTCCCCGCCACCACCGAGGACTTCGAGTTCGGCAGCTTCCATTTCGGCGGCAGCGGCGACGACATGATGGTCGCCTCCTCCTCCTTCGACCTGCTCTTCGGCGCCAAGGACGACGACGACGCCAGCGGCGAGGAGGGCATCGACCTCGTCTTCGGCGGCAAGGGCGACGACGAGGTCAAGGGCGGCGACGGCTTCGACCTCGTCTTCGGCGGCCGCGGCAGCGACTTCGCCGAGGGCGGCGACGGCCCCGACCTCGTCTTCGGCAACAGCGGCGAAGACATCGTCACCGGCGACGGCGGCCTCGCCGACCTGCTCTTTGGCGGCTCCGACAACGACGAGGTCAGCGGCGGCGACGGCCTCGACATGGCCTTTGGCGGCTCGGGCCAGGACATGGTGAGCGGCGACGCCGGCATCGACCTCGTCTTCGGCAATTCCGACAACGACGACGTGCTCGGCGGCGGGGGCATCGACCTCGTCTTCGGCAACACCGGCAGCGACTGGACCGAAGGCGGCGCCGGCCTCGACCTGATGTTCGGCAACGACGAGATCGACGTGGTGATCGGCAACGACGGCGTCGACGTGATGTTCGGCAACGACGGCGCCGACTGGATGAGCGGCGAGGCGGGCGTCGACCTCATCTGGTCGAATGACCAGGCCGACGCCATCTGGGGCGGCAGCGAGATCGACGTGCTCTTCGGCAATGACGACGACGACTGCGTATGGGGCAATGACGGCGTCGACCTCGCCTTTGGCGGCGAAGGGGCCGACGACGTGCGCGGCGGCAACGAGCTCGACCTCATTGTCGGCGGCGAGGGCAACGACATCCTCGCCGGCGAGAGCGGCCCCGACATCCTCACCGGCAATGACGGCGCCGACGCCATCAACGGCGGCGACGGCGTCGACCTGATCTGGGGCGGCAGCAGCGAAGACCTCATCTACGGCGGCGCCAGCCTCGACCTCGTCTTTGGCGGCAGCGGCGAGGACTGCGTGGACGGCGAAGACGGCTTCGACCTGCTCTTCGGCGGCGACGACGACGACACCCTGCAAGACGCCAGCGTGGCCTTCGGCAACGACGGCAACGACAGCCTCAGCACCACCCTCGCCGCCTTTGGCGGCAAGGGCGACGACGAGGCGCTCACCACCGGCAGCGGCGCAGGCGTGCTGTTGGGCAATGACGGGGCCGACCACCTCTACCTGTCCACCACCGCTGGCCTCTCGGCCCTCTTCGGGAATGAGGGCGAAGACGTGCTCACCGCCGCCGGCTCCACCGTGGTGGGCGGCACCGAGACGCGCACCTTCCTCTTCGGCGGCAAGGACGGCGACTGGATCCAGGCCAGCAAGGGCCGGTCGGTGGCCTTCGGCAACGACGGCGACGACACGATGAGCGGCGACCCCGACGGCAGCGCCACCAACGACGACCTGCGCGACTGGCTCTTTGGAAACCGCGACGCCGACCTGCTCGCCGGCGACGGCTCCAACAAGCAGGACCTCCTGCTGCGCGGGGCCGGCAACGACCCCAGCCGCGAGTGGGACAGCCTGCCCAGCACCGCCAGCGGCTGGACCAGCACCCACAGCGCCCCCAATGTGGGCGTCTGTGACGTCGCCCCCGTCACCGACTGCGACGACCAGAAAGAGCCGCCCCCCAAGGTCGGCGTTCAGTAGCCCTCCTGTAGACACCGGCGTGTAACATCGCGTTATACGCCGGCTCTCGGATCAGCTCCCGTACTTGACCGAGCAGCCGTAGGGCTTGGTCTCGGCCGGGTTGGGCGCCCCGCCGGCCAGGGCGGTGGTGAGCGCCCCGCTGGTGTAGTCCACCCGGGCGCCGGCCCCCTCGACCTTGCCGAGGGGCGCGTTGTCCAGCGCCCCGGCGTAGACCAGCACGCCCTTGGGATCGACCACAAAGACCTGCGGGGTGGTCTTGGCGCCGTAGCTGCGGCCCACCGCGCCGGACTCATCGAGGAGGATCGGCCAGGTGATGCCGTACTCGGCCACCGCCTTCACGTTGCGGTCTTTGCCGGCGCCCTGCTTGCCCGGCGCCCCGGAGTTGATGCCCACCCAGGCCACCTTCTTGCCGGTCCAGTCCACCGCCAGCTCGGGCTGCGGGCCCTCGGCGTAGGCGTACTTCACGAAGGGGCAGTCGGGGTTGAACCACTCGAGGACAACGGTCTGGCCGCGCAGATCGGCGAGGCGCACCGTGCGGCCATCCGCGGCCGGCAAGGAGAAGTCGGGGGCCGGCTGGCCCACCACAGCGGCGGGGGTGGCGGCCAGGGCCGCCGAGACGAGGAGAGAGAGCATCGAACCTCCAGCTCAGGGAGAGCGCCCCACCTCGTACCAGACCGGCGGCCCCTGGCCAGCCTCCACCCGCACAAGCCCCAGGCGCTCGGGGGCCCCCGGCGCCAGGATCAGCCCGAGAGCGCCCTCTCCGCCGGGCTCCACCGTCACCAGGCCCTCGGACTCCACCTCGGGAAAGAAGCGCAGGGCCTTCGCTCCGGCGAAGCGCAGGTCCACGCGCCCCGGGGCGGCCGGCTGGCGCGCCCCCGCCGGCAGCGGGCGCGGCAGGGCGGCGGTGGCGGGCGCCAGATCACCCTGCCCATCGGCGTCGAGGACGAGGCGCAGGGCGGCCTCGCCGGGCACGCACAGCGCGTCGGTGCAGGCGAGCCAGCCCACCTTGCCTTCCACCAGCGCGCCCTCGGTAGGCCCGGGCCCCGGCTGCAGATCGAGCAGCAGGGTCACCGTGCCGCTGTGCCCGTAATTGACGATGCCGCCGGGCATGTCAAAGGCCTCGGGGCCGGGGAGGAGCAGCGGGCCCACCGTCCAGCCAGCGGGGGGGCGCAGCTCCACCCAGGTGGCGAGGCCCGACTCGCCGGGGTTGCGCCAGTAGATGTGCCAGCCCGGCTTCACCCGGAGCTCCACCCCCACCCGCAGGGGCTGGCCGGGGCTCAGGGGGGCCGAGAGCAAAGAGGCGAGGACGAGATCTTTCATCGCGTCACCCTACCGCAACGGCGATGAGATCGGCGAAGATAGGGCCAACGCCGCTGTCGGAGCCCCCCATGCGCCCTGTCCTGCCCGCCCTGCTGCTCCTCGCCTGCACCTCCGACATCCTGGTCTCGGAGAAGGCGCGCTGCGACGGCCAGCTCCAGCCGGCCGAAGAGACGGTCGACCAGCCCTTTGATCTCGACCGCGACGGCTACTTCGACGTGGCCAACCCCGACTGCCTGACAATCTACCCGCTGTCCCTGCTCGACTGCAACGACGGCGACCCCAACATCCACCCGGGCGCGGCGGAGGCCGCCTGCACCGGCGTCGACGAGGACTGCAACGAGGCCACCCTCGACGCCGAGGACAGCGATGGCGACGGCGTCACCGCCTGTGAGGACTGCGCCGACAACGATCCGGGGCGCCTGCCCGGCGCAGCGGAGCTGTCCTGTGACGGTGTCGACAACGACTGTGACGACAGCACGCCCGACGCCGTCGACGTCGATCTCGACGGCGCCAGCTCCTGCGCCGACTGCGACGACGCCGATCCGAGCCGGTCGCCCACCGTCGACGAGCTGCTCTGCAACGGCGTCGACGACGACTGCAACCCCGACACCCCCGATGAGATCGACGCCGACAACGACACCATCCCCTCCTGCACCGACTGCGACGACGGCGACTCCACCATCCTGCCGGGCGCCGACGAGCTGTGCGAAAACGGGGTGGACGACAACTGCAACGGCGAGATCGACGAGAGCTGCGACGTCTCCTACACCGACACCTGGACCCTCGACAGCCGCATCTCCTACTCCTGCGCCTGGGGCTTCGTCGCCATCAACTTCAACCGCCTCAACGTCTTCGACGCCCGGCCCGACATCACCCTGGCCAGCGCCACCGGCTCCCAGCCCGGCACCCTCTTTGGCAGCTTCACGGGCGCCACCACCTTCTCGGTGACCCACAGCCTGCTCGGGACCTGCGACGAGATCTACACGATCGACGGCAGCTTTCCGACCGAAACCACGATGGAGGGGGTGCTGGACGTGCAGTTCGTTGGCTCCTGCCTCGACTGCTCCGCCCAGTCCTTCCCCTTCACCGCGAGCCGTTAGGGTCGGGCGGGCCTTTGTGAAGGCCTCGCGGGAGACGGGGGCCTCGGGGGGGCGCCTCCGCGGACTGATAGTCCAACGCTCACGCCCCGCGCAGACGGGCGATCCGGGCGGTGAGCAGCGCCAGCTCGGCGGCGTTGTGGGTCATCGCCCGCGCCTCGGTCAGGGCCTCGATCGCCTCGGCGGTGCGCCCCAGGCGCTGCAAGAGACCGGCCCGCACGCAGGGCAGCCAGGGGTAGCGCCCGAGGCGGGGGGCCAGGGCCTGGACCTCGGCGAGGGCCTCGGCCGGGTGCCCCAACTGGGAGAGGGCCACCGCCCGGTTGAGGGCGACGACCGGCGAGGGCAGCACCCGCAGCAGGGCATCGTACACGGCGACGATGACGGCCCAGTCGGTGTCTTCAACGCTCCGGGCGCGGGCGTGGCAGGCGGCGATGGCGGCCTGGAGCAGGTAGGGGCCGGCGGGCTGTCCGTTCAGGCTGTTCAGACCGCGCTGAAATCCGGCCAGACCGCGCTGGATCAGCAGGCCATCCCAGCGGGCCCGGGGCTGCTCGTGCAGGAGCAGGGCCTCGCCCTGGGGGCCGCGGCGGGCGCCGATGCGGCTCGCCTGCAGCTCCATCAGGGCGAGGAGGCCGTGCACCTCGGGCTCTTCGGGCATCCGGGCCGCGAGGGCCCGGCCCATGCGCAGGGCCTCGCCGCAGAGCTCCGGGCGGGTCCAGTCGGGGCCGCGGGTGGCGCTGTAGCCCTCGTTGAAGATCAGGTAGAGCACCTCCAGCACGGCCCCCAGGCGGGCGCGGCGCTCGGCGCCTTGGGGCATCTCGAAGGGGCTGCCGGACTCAGACAGCGTGCGCTGGGCCCGCACGAGGCGCTGGGCGATGGTGGCCTCGGGGCAGAGGTAGGCCCGGGCGATCTCGGCGGTGGACAGGCCGCCCAACAGGCGCAGGGTCAGGGCCACCCGCGCCTCGCTGGAGAGCAGGGGGTGGGCGGCGATGAAGATGAGCCGCAGCAGGTCATCGCCAACGTCTTCGTCGAGCGCCTCCTCGGGCAGGGTCGCGGGCTCCAGGCGGGCCAGCAGGGCGTCGGCCTGGACCTCGGCCCGGCGCTGGCGACGCAGGTCGTCGATGCCGCGGCGACGGGCCACGGTAAGCAGCCAGGCGCCGGGCTTTCGGGGGATCCCGCTGTGTGGCCACTGCTCCAGGGCGGCCAGCAGCGCGCCCTGGGCGAGGTCCATCGCCAGGTCGAGGTCGTGGGTGAGGCGCAGCAGGCTGCCGATCAGGGCGGCCGACTCGATGCGCCAGACGGCCTCGATCGCGCGGTGGGTGGCGTCTGCGGGCACCGGCCTCGGCTCCTGGGCGGCCGCGGGCCTAACCCGCCTGGCGCAAAGGGCCGCCGAACGGCAGGTCACCCTCCTGGGATGGGCACAGCAGGCTCATCCCCGGGCAGCCCCCGCGGCCCTCCGCCCCCAAGAATCAGCCCTGGCGCTGCTGCTCGGCCACGGTGGCCCGCAGGCGCTCTTCGGCCTCGGCCAGCTCGGGGGTCAGGGCTTCGCCAAAGTCGGCGGCCTCGTAGACCCGGCGCAGCTCCAGCATCTGGTCGTCGCCGGCCGGGCAGCGGGCGGCCCAGGCCTTGGCCTCTTCGAGGTCCTTGCACTGCCACATCCAGTAGCCGCCGATGATCTCCTTGGTCTCGGTGAAGGGGCCGTCGCTCACCACGGCCTTGCCGCCGGGAAAGCGCACCCGGGCGCCCGCCGAGGTGGGGTGCAGGCCTTCGCCGGCCAGCAGGATGCCGGCCTTCACCAGCGACTCATTGAAGGCGCCCATCTCTTCGAGGGCCTTGCGGTCGGCCTCGACGTTGTCGGCCTGGACGCCGCCTTCGGCCTTGGGGCCGGGGTACATGATCACCATAAAACGCATGAGGGCTCCACGGGGGGTTGGGAGGGATTGCCGCCTCCTCTCACCCGTCGCCCGAGCCGGGGCGAGATCGACACGCGCCCGAAAAAAACGTCAAGGGGCCCGGGTGGGGGGCACCCGACCCGCTCACAGGGCCGCCAGCATCCTCTCGAGGCGGGCCCGCACCGCGACGGCCAGGGGAGCGACCTCCGCGCGGCCGACCACGGCGAAGAGCGGCAGCGGGTCGATGGCCGCGACCTGCACGCCGCCGGCGTCATCGGCCACCAGCAGCACATTGCAGGGC
>JBEIQK010000646.1:0-3890 GCA_040376505.1 Alphaproteobacteria bacterium
GCGCTGGCCGCCCTGTGCCAGGACATGCAGGCGGCCGGCCATCGGGTGGTGGTGGTCACCGGCACCGCCGAGCGCCTCGCGCGCCGCTGCCTGCTCCACCTCGGCCTCGATCTCGAGGTGATTGGTCAGGGCCTCGTCATCGAGGATGGAATCCTTCAGGATCAAGTCGTGGAGCCCATTCTCTGCGGCCCTGGCAAGATCGTGGCCCTGGACGCCCGGGTGGGGCAGCGCCCGCTCTTCATGGCGGGGGACAGCCGGGGCGACTTCGCCCTCATGTCCACCGCGCTGATCGGCGCTCTCGTCGTGCCGCCGGTGCCCGGCGCGGCGGCGGAGGTGGCGCTCGCGCGGGGCTTTTCGGTGCTGCTCCCGGCCGCCCTGCCCCCGCCTCCCACCCGCCCGGGTGGTTGATCCGACCGTGGGGTTCTGTTACCCGTGCGCTTCCGTTTTTCGAGGCATCCATGAATCGCGTCCAAGCCGCCCTCCAGGAAGGCCGCTGCGTCCTCGCCATCGGTGGCCGGGCCCTCCAGTCTGCGGAGCTCCTGGGCGAGCTCCGCCGCCGGTCGGTCCCCTCGGTTGCGCTCGGCGCGGGGCCGGTCAACCCGGTCAGCGCCCTCACCGCTGACCACCTTGCGCCCGCCATCGCCAAAGAGGGCGGCCTCATCGTCCTCGTCGAGCCCGAGGGCTCCGACGATGGCAAGGCGCTCACCGAGCTGGCCAACCTGCTCAAGGGCAAGAAGCCCAAGATCCTGGTCGCCGCCAAGGCCTTCAACCCCTTCACCTGGCCCGCCTCGCTGCGGCTGCTCAAGGTGGAGCACCTGAAGATGCGCGGCCTCGACTTCATCACTGCCCTGCCCGTGGCCGAGGTCGCCGCCCCGGCGCCCGCCCCCGCGCCGGTCGCCACCCCCTTTGCCATCGGCGGCGCTCACGCGGCGCCGGCCCCGCGCAAAGAGGTGGAGAAGGTCAACGCGCCCCGGCCTGACGTGGTCGGCCGCGTCGAAGAGCTGGCCGCGCTTGGCGCCCTGCTCGGCGAAGAGGGCGGCCCCATCGTGGTCGTCGGCCCCTCGGGTGTTGGTCGCCGCTGGCTCGTCGAAAAGGCGCTCGAAGGCAAGGATCGCTTCCCCGACTTCGCCTTTGGCCGCGGCATGGGCTTTGACTGCTTCATGACCCGCCTCGCCTTCATGGCGAAGTCGGTGGGCGACGATCGCCTCGCCACCGCCCTGGCCAAGGTCGATGAGCGCCCCAGCCCCGCCGCCCTGGCCGCCCTCGCGGTGGAGGTGGCGCAGGCCGAGGGCTTCAAGGGCAAGAACTGGGTCCTGCACCGGCTGCCCCTGCTGCTCGACCGGCGCGACAACAGCTTCTACCACGACGGTCGCCTCGAGATGGTGCTGCGCGCCCTCTTCACGGCACCCCTCGCCCTCACGATGGTCTTCCTCTCCGACCGCGCCCCGATGTTCTACCGCGAGGGTCAGGGCAAGCACCTGCGCACCCTCACGGTGGCCGGCATCAAGGGCCGCGAGCTGCACGAGCTCTTCGCCATCTGGCGGGCGCCCGAGTTCCCCCGCGACCGCTTCGGCCAGATCAACGAGCGCACCCACGGCCACGCCCTGGCCAACCGCTTCCTGGCCATCACCGTGCGCGAAGAGGGCGACATCGACGCCCTCCTGGAGCAGCCCAAGCTGCTGCGCGCCGACTCGGTCACCGATGTGGAGGCCCTGCGCCGCCACCTCAAGCGCCGGGTTGAGGGTCTCGACGAGGCCACCAAGGGCCTGCTGATGAAGGCCGCCCTGCTGCGCGAGCCGGGCAGCGCCGACGATCTGCAGATCCTCGGCCTCTCCCGCAACGACCGCCTGAGCCTGCTGGCCGCCGGCCTGCTCGAGCAGACCCCCCACGCCGACGACCGCAAATACTACGTCCACCCGCTGGTCTCCGAGCACCTCGATGGGCGTGAGGTCGCCAACTTCGACGCGATGGAGCTCTTTGGCGCCCACCTGATCACCCGCGCGCGGGAGCTCAAAGAGGGCAAGGGCGGCAAGACCGACATCGTCGGCGCGCTGGCCCTGGGCCAGGAGGCCAACCGCCTCTACGTCGAGGCCCGCAAGGCCCGCGACCGCATGGGCATGCCCTTCGCCGACAACGACGCGATCGTCGACAACATCCGCGGCATCCTCCGCCAGAAGAAGCCGCGCTACGACATCGCCCGCATCCGCATCAACGAGGCGCTGAAGACCGACGCCAAGAACACCGAGCTGCTGCTGCTCGACGCCGAGCTGAAGGACGCCGAGAAGGCAGGCGCCGAGGTGATCACCGCCGCCTACGACAACGTCGCCGCGGTCGCCCCGACCCCCGAGGTCTTCCACGCCTCGGCCACTTGGAACATGCACCGCAACGCCCGGGGCAAGGCCAGCGCCGCGCTCGAAGCCGGCGTGGCCGCCTTCCCCGAAGACGCCCGCCTGCACCGGCGCCTCGCCACCACCTACATGCACCAGAACCGGCTGCTGGACGCGGTGGACATCCTCAAGAAGGCCCGCGACCTCGAGCCCATGATGCCCGACGCCTACGGCGCCCTCGGTGAGATCTAAACTAAGCTTGGCGTAGACCGCTGGGCCTACGCCGAGGCCAGCATCGAAGAGGCCCTGCGCCTCGACGCCGACAGCCCCCAGCACCTCCTGCGCCTCGCCGCCCTCCTCCGCCGCAAGGCGATGGTGGACCTCGACAAGAAGGACGAGCTGCTGGCCTCGGCCGAAGAGAAGGCCCGCGCCGCCTACAACGCCGACAAGAACAGCGCCCGCGCCATGGTTGAGCTGGGCGCCATCCTGCTCGATCGCGGCGGCGACGTGGAGCAGGCCCAGTGGTTCCTGCAAAACGCGCTCAAGAAGGGCGAGAGCCCCGAGGCCTTCGTGCACCGGGCCCGGGTCCTCATCCGCCAGAAGCAGTGGAGCGACGCCGACGCCCTCATCGAGCGCGCCATCAAGAAGGAGCCCAGCAACCACGCGGCCTTCGCCGCCAAGGCCGAGCTGGCGATCGATCAGGGCGACGCCTTCCGCGCCCTGGAGTCGCTCAAGATCGCCAAGGAGCGCAGCCCCCGCAACGGCCCCGAGCGCATCGCCTACGAGCGGCTGATCGCCCAGGTGAGCGCCATCATCGAGTCGGGTCAGGCCGCCAACCTGATGCGGAGCGTGGAGGAGGGCGGCGAAGAGGCGCCGGCCGCCGAGCCCGCCGCGGAGGGCCCGCGCCGCGACGCCGCCAGCACCACCCGCCGCCGCCGTCGGGGTGGCCGCAAGGGTGAGGGCGCCGCCGCCGAAGAGGCGCCGGCGACAGAAGAGGCTCCTGCGGCCGAAGAGTCGCCGGTGGCCGAAGAGGCCGCCCCGGCCGCCGAAGAGGCGCCGGCCGCCGTCGAAGGCTGAGCGAGACACCGTGATGGGCCCGCGTCTGCTGTCGTTGACAGAGGCGCGGGCCCTCCTGCTTGGGGCCACCCACATGGGTCGGCCGGCCTTCACAGGGGCGCTGGATGCCCTGGGGGCCCTGGGGGCGGTGCAGCTCGATCCGATCGACCGCATCGGCGTAAACGCGGATCTCGTGCTGCATGCGCGGGTGCAGGGCTACCGAAAGGGCGACTGGGCGCGCACGATGCCGGGGGGCGCCTTTGAGCACTTCGCCAAGGAGCGCTGCCTGCTGCCGGCGCGTCTGTTTCCCTTCTACCGGGATCAGGCGGTGGAGACGCCCTGGTGGTTGGGCACGGTGCGTCAGTCGCGCGTCGATCCGGGGCTGGTGGCCGCGGTCCTCGACGAGGTGAAGGAGCGGGGGCCGATACGAGCCCAGGCCTTGTCGGATCACGGCCGCGTGCAGCCCCTGGACTGGAGCGGCTGGAAGGGCACCGCCAAGGCGGGCAC
>JBEIQK010000437.1:0-5553 GCA_040376505.1 Alphaproteobacteria bacterium
GCGCCCCCGCGGCCGAGCCCGTCAAGGCCGCGCCCCCCGTCGCCAAAGCGGAGCCAGCACCCCCTGCCGAGACCCCCAAGGCCGCGCCGGCCAAGGTCGAGGCGCCGGCGGCCGCTCCCCCCAAGGCCGAGGCCCCCAAGGCCGCGCCCGTCGCCAAGGTAGAGGCGCCGCCCCCCGCCAAGGCCGCCCCCGCCAAGGTCGCCGCCGTCGCCAAGGTGGAGGCCCCCGCGGTCTCCGGCGGGCCTTTCCCCAAGGTGGCCCCCGCCGCCACCCCCGCCGGCCGCTGCAAGACCAAAGAGGGTGGCTTCATCGGCTACTGGTACGCCGGCGAGGCCAACCCCGGCCGCGTGGGGCAGATCGTCACGATGGACCGCTCGGCCAACGTGCGCGAGACCTACCCGCACAAGGACAACGGCTACGACTTCTCGTCGTCGCTGCGCTGCTCCTTGGTGCCGGGCGACAAGGTGCGGATCTCCGGCGCGCCGATCGCCGTCGACGGCGGTTCGTACTGGGTCCCCCTGCTGGCCACCGACTTCAACCCGGCGGGCTGAGCGGGGCGGGCCGGGCGCGCCCATGTTAGGCCGGCGCGCCATCAGGGAGCCCCCCCGTGTCTGAGCGCCCCGTCGACTTCATCCGCGCCCTCGTCGAGTCCGATCTGCAGAGCGGCAAGCACCAGCGGGTGATCACCCGCTTCCCGCCCGAGCCGAACGGCTACCTGCACATGGGGCACGCCAAGTCGATCTGCCTCAACTTTGGCCTCGCCAAAGAGCACGGCGGCGCCTGCCACCTGCGCTTTGACGACACCAACCCGCTCAAAGAAGACCCCGAGTACGTCGAGGGAATCAAGCGCGACGTCCAGTGGCTCGGCTTTGACTGGGATGACAAGCTCTTCGCCGCCAGCGACTACTTTGGCCAGATGTACGACTTCGCCGTGGAGCTGGTGCAGCGCGGCAAGGCCTTTGTCTGCGAGCAGAGCGAGGCCGAGATGCGGGCCACCCGCGGCACCGTCACCGAGGCCGGCACCCCCAGCCCCTGGCGCGACCGCTCGGTCGAAGACAACCTCATCCTCCTCCAGAAGATGCGCGACGGCGAGATCGACGAGGGCAAGGCCACCCTGCGCGCCAAGATCGACATGGCCCACGCCAACATGAAGATGCGCGACCCGGCGATCTACCGCATCCGCAAGGTCACCCACCACGCCGCCGGCGCCTGGAACATCTACCCCCTCTACGACTTCGCCCACTGCCTGTCCGACGCGATTGAGGGCATCACCCACTCCATCTGCACGCTGGAGTTTGAGAACAATCGCGAGCTGTACGACTGGTACCTGGACAATGTGACGGCCCCCTGTCACCCCCAGCAGATCGAGTTCGCCCGCCTCAACCTCACCTGGACGGTGATGAGCAAGCGCTTCCTGCTCAAGCTCGTGCAGGACGGCCGCGTCACCGGCTGGGACGACCCCCGGATGCCCACCCTCGCCGGCATGCGCCGCCGCGGCGTGCCCCCGGAGGCCCTGCGCGCCTTCTGCGAGGAGATCGGCGTCGCCAAGACCAACTCCACCGTCGAGCTCGAGAAGTACGAGCACGTCCTGCGCGAGACCCTCAACGCCATGTGCCCCCGGGTGATGGTGGTGGCCAACCCCCTGCCCATCACCCTCGAAGGCATCGACGCCGACCGCGCCATCGAGGCCCCCCTCTTTCCCGGTGAGGAGGGCAGCGCCGCCCGCACCCTCACGCTGGGTTCGCGCATCTTCATCGATCGCGACGACTTCGCCCTCGATCCCCCCAAGGGCTGGCACCGCCTCACCCCCGATCAGCCCGTCCGCCTGCGCCACGCCGGCATCCTGCGCGTCACCGGCGTCGAGCAGGCCGCCGACGGCACCCTCACCGGCCTGCGCGGGCGACTGGAATCCGGTGAACAGAAGGTCAAGGGCACCCTCCACTGGGTCAATGCCAACGGCGCCGTCCCGGTCACCCTGCGCCTCTACGAGCGCCTCTTTGTCTGCGAGAAGCCCGGCGGCGACGACGGCGACTTCCTCCGCGACATGAACCCCCATTCCCTGTCGGTGGTGACCGGCCTCGCCGAGCCCCACCTCGCCACCGCCGCCGTCGGCGACCGCTTTCAGTTCGAGCGCGTCGGCTACTTTGCGATGGACCCCGACAGCCAGCCCGGCGCGCCGGTGTTCAACCGCGTCATCGGCCTCAAGGACTCCTTCGCCAAGGAGCCCCGGGCCGAGGCCCCCCGCAAGGGCAAGGTCGAGGCCAAGGCGCCCGCCGCCCCCGTCGTCGAGCAGGCCCTCGACCCCGCCGCCGCCGCCCTCGTCGCCCGCGGGCTCGGCGCGCCCGAGGCCCGCCGCATCGCCGGCGACGCGCCCCTGGAGGCCTTCTTCGCCGCCGCCACCGGCCAGGGCGCCACCGACAAGGCCATCGGCGCCTGGCTGGTGAACGAGCTGCTCGGCAAGGGCGGCCCCGCCGGCGTCTCCGCCGCCGCCTTCGCCACCCTCGTCGCCCGCGTGGAGTCCGGCGCCATCTCGGCCCCCTCCGGCAAGGCCCTCATCGCCGATCTGCTCGCCGGCGCCGCCGACATCGACGCCCTCATCGCCGCCCGCGGCCTCGCCGTGGTCACCGACACCGGCGCCATCGACGCCGCCATCGACCAGGTCCTCGCCAAGAACGAGGCGGCGCTGGCCCGCTACCGCGGCGGCGAGACGCAGCTCCTCGGCTTCTTCGTGGGCCAGGTGATGCGCGCCGCCAAGGGCGCCGACCCCAAGCTCGTCTCTGCCCGGGTCTCCGCCCGGCTGCTCGCCTGAGGAGGCTGCCATGGATGAACAGTCAATCTACGAGATGGTCGTCGACGCCGTGCGCCAGGCCCTGGCCGACGAGGCCGGCGGCGGCAAGATCCGCATCGCCAAGCGCTTTGTGGAGGGCGACGTCATCTTCAAAGACGGCGACGACCGCGAGGTGAAGAAGGTGGAGGCCGCCGTCTTCTTCAAGAAGGTGACCTCGGTGCGCGAGCAGTTGCGGGTGCTTGAACAGAAGATCAACAACAACCCGGCCCTGCCCACCGCCGACAAGGCCGAGCTGCAGGCCCACATCACCCGCTGCTACGGCTCCCTGACGACCTTCAATTTCCTCTTTCGCGAAGAGGCCGATCACTTCAAGGGGGCTGGCGGCAAGGATTGATGGGCGCCCCGGGCCGGAATCAGGGCCTCTCCTTCTGGAGGCTCCATGCACGCGCCCGACGTCCTTCCCCAACACCGCTGGCTGCACCAGCTCCTCGGCCGCTGGCAGACCATGGCCCTCGCCGACGGCAGCCCCGAGGCCTGCCCGCCGATGACCGGCCACGAAGAGGGCCGCGCCATCGGCGACCTCTGGGTGGAGCTCGACGCCCACACCGCCGATGGCAACCACCGGGTCACCCTCGGCTACGAGCCAGCGGCCGGGCGCTTTGTCGGCACCTGGGTGGGCAGCGGCATGGCCTTCCTCTGGCACTACACGGGCGCCCTGTCTGAAGACGGGCGCAGTCTCATCCTCACCGCGGAGGGCCCCGCCTTCGACGGCGTGGGGATGGACACCTACCGCGACGTCATCACATTCCTGTCGCCCGACAGCCGCACCTTCGAGGGCTCCGTACGCCAGGCCGATGGCTCCTGGCGACGGTTCCACGCCACGCGGTCGGAGCGCCTGCCGGCCTCTTGATGGCGTTGCGCCCAGGCGTTGATCTCGGTGCGGAGCCGGTGACTGGGCCCGGCGCTGGGCGAAAATCGGCAATACGCGCCGGTAGAGTCCCCTCGGAAGCAGCGGAAATTGGGGGGCCGGGTCTTCTGCGCAATGAGTCCATGGGAGTGGTGCACGCCGTATGGGCCGGGGAGATCGAGTCCTCGCCGCCATGAACAGACGGCGGCTGGTTTGTATGCCTTCGCCGGTCAGGCATTGTCCCAGCCGGATGCCGCGCCCTCTTCAAAGGGCGCGGCGAGAATTCATCCTCTCGCGCGGATCCCCACCGCCGAAGACCCCGATCCCGTCAATTCGCGCAGGGTCGCGCTGGCCACAAAGCGGGTCTCCGGCCCGCGCCCGACCTGCTCGACGAGGCCCGCGTCGGCCAGTCGCCGCAGATCGGCGCTGGCCGTGGCGGGTGACACGTCGGCTTCGGCCATGTAGCCTGTCCGGTCGACCCCCAGGAACAGGCTCTGCTCCAACGCGATCTGGAGCCGCTCTGGCCAGCCCCGCGCCGCGACCAGCGCCTCCAAGACCGCCCAGCGCGCCGCCGCCTGGTCGATGGTGGTCAGTCGCTCCCGCGCCTGGACGATGTGGGCGTCCAGTACAAACTCGACCCAAGCCTGCGCGCTCCGCGTGGGCTGGTAAGATCCGCCCTGCACGCGCTGGAGCACCGCGTGGTAGGCGACCGTGTCACGGGCGAACTGCGCTTCGATGCTGCCCATCTCCGCTGGCAGCAGTCCCTCGCGCGCCAGTACGAGTGACTGCAGCACCCGCGACAGGCGACCATTTCCGTCTCGAAAGGGGTGAATCGACACGAGGTGCAGGTGCGCCATCGCCGCGCGCACCACCACCGGCCCCTCGTCTCGCTGAAGCCAGTCCACCAGGGCCACCAGCAAGGCCGGCAGCGCCGCCGCGTCGGGCGCCCGGTACGCCACGCCGCCCCCCGGCGCTGTCACCCCCATCGCGCCCTCCCGCAGGCGCCCCGGATGGGCCGTCGGCGCCCCGGCGCACAGCTCGAAGTGCAGGTCGAGCAGGAGGCGCATGCTCCAATCGAAGAACGGGTCGTCGGCCAGCACCGCGACATGGGCCATCGCCAGGGCGTAGCCGGCCAGGGCCTTCTCGGGGTCGGAGGTCGCCGGCAGGCCGCCGTCGATGACCTGCGCCGCGGCCCGGGGTGCCACGTGGAACCCCTCAATTGCCGTCGAGCTCGTCGCCGCCTCCACCCGCGCCTGCCGCCGCAGCGGCCCCATCCACGGCGCCGCCCGCGCGACCTCCGCGCCCAGGCGCCGCCGCAGGTCGGCCAGGGTGTCGAGGGTCTGCTGGTGTGGCTGGAGGTCGGGGGTGGTGTAGAGCATTGGTCGAATATACGACCAATCGTCTAATCCAGCAAGCTTCGCCCTGGCCTCGGCGTTGCGCCGCGTTTGCCGGGTGCCGCCATTCTTCTGGTGGCGCGTTTCCGTGAGGAACGTCTCGGTTTTGGGGGCGTGTGGGTGCACCGACGGAGGGGGCCATCGCGGGACCGTGGGTTCCGCCAGGGGCCGCGGGAGATGGAACGGCGCAGAAAACCCACAGTGGCGACGTCTCCACTGTGGGGGCGCGCGAAGTCACCGCCGGGATGGCCCGGCGAGTCCGAGAGGGTCGATGGTGGTGGTAGACGGAGACCACCGCGGAGGCGCTCCGCACCAGGGCGGCGATGCCGGGAGCGCCAGGAGCCCATTGTGCGTGGTTACCGCGACTTGAACCCTTCCATGTCCGCTTTCGCGACGAGGTTGACCGCTTCGAACAGAGGCCGGCAGCTGGGATGGACGGGTCCAGCCGAGGGGGCGTCTCCACC
>JBEIQK010000645.1:0-3893 GCA_040376505.1 Alphaproteobacteria bacterium
CGCCCGCGTCGGCCTCGACACGCTCTGGCAGATCGGCATGAGCGTCTGTCTCAACGACACAGTCTTTCGGGTGGAGGGCTTTCAGGCCCAGGCCGACGCCGCCCGCACCCACGGGCTCATCTCCGCCGAGGTCGCCGCCCTGCTCTCGGGCGAGCGGCGCGGCTCGGTCTACATGGCCGCCCTCCTGCACGACGTGGGCCACCTCATCGTGCTGCGAACCGCAGGCGGTCGGTCGGCCATCCAGCGCCCCAGCGAAGCGACAGTGCTGGAGGTCATCCGCCGCACCCACACCGCCTTCGGCCTGCTGGTCATCGAGTCCTGGAAGCTCGACGATCTCGTCGCCGCCGCGGTGGGCTACCACCACGACCCGCTCTCCGCCCCGGCCGACAGCCGCGCCACCGCCGCCGCCGTGGCCGCCGGCCACATCGCCGCGCACATGGTGATGCTGGGCGACGCCACCCACCCGCACAACGCCCTCGCCCGCGCCGACATCGCCGAGCTCGGCTTTGACCCTGACCTCGCCCTCAACCAGGCCCGACAGACCCTGGCCGAGCTGTCGAGCCAGGAGTCGCCCCCCGAAGACCTGCCCAGCACCGAGCCCACCTGAACGCAGGCCTCAGGAGGCCGCCCGGGCCGCCTGTTGCAGCAAGGCGCCCGGCGAGCCGCCGCGCAGGTGCTCACAGGCCGCGCTGAAGAGCCGCTCCGGGTCGACAAAAGAGAGGCCGGCCGCCGCGACCGCCTCGGCGCCGCCGCAGTCGCGGCCGTCCAGCGCCTCCTGGGCCACCAGCACCCCCACCACGGCGGCGCGGTTGATCTGGGCCAGCTCGCGGTGCTCGGTCGGGGCGGCGTCGGGGTTGGGGTAGAAGCCGATGGCCGAGGCCACCCCCGCCGACAGGCCCCAGGCCTGGGCCACGAGCAGCCCGAGGGAGGGCCCCCACTCCCGACCCAGGCGCTCCACCACGCCGGTCGGCGCCAGGGGGCCCCGGTAGCCCGGCGGACTCGCCGTCCGGTAGAGCAGCAAGCGCCCGACCGGGTGCAGCAGCCCGGCGAGGTAGACGTCGCCGCGCTGCTCGGCGCTGATCCACGCCGAGAGCTCGGCGGCGGCGATGGACTGGGCCCGCGCCCGATCGACGGCCCGCTGCATCCCGCGCACCTTGAAGACCGTCGACTCCATCGAAGCGGCCATCACCAGCCTCCACAGCGCGTCGAAGCCGACCCGGGCGATGGCGTGGTCGAGGCTGGCCGCCTTGCGGGCGAAGGCCGCGCCGCCGCCGGCCAGCCACACGCGGCGCACCAGATCGGGCTCCCGGCGGATCAGGCTGGCCACCTCGGTCACCGAGGGGTCGCCGGTGCGCAGGAGGCGGTCGAGCTGCAGGGTGACGTCGGGGAAGAGCGGGAAGTCCAGCACGCTGTCGCCAAGCGCCCGCACGAGGCCCTCGATCAGCACGCGCTCCCCGGGGTGCTCGACCTGATCGAGGCGCTCCATCAGGCCGCCCAGGAGCACCGTCCGAACGCGGTCCGGCGCGGCCGAAGGCGCGCAGACCAGGCCCTCCCAGGGCGTGAGGATGCGCGTGCGCGCCGGCGCCGCCACCGTCGGCGGGGCGACGCGCGGCGGGAGCGCGCGGGGTCGCCGCGGACGCGGACGCCACCCGGCCAACAGGCGCTGCCACCAGCGCCGCGAAGGGCGAGCAGGCGGAAATTCGGAGAAACCCGTCGACATCAGCGCCATCCTGCGGTCTTGCTCTTCATCGTCCAGATCAAAGAGACCTGAAGCGACGCGCCGTCCGCATCGTAGCCAGCCCGCCGGGGCAACCACCGACGTCGCTGCAAAATCCCTGTTCCGGCTTCGGCAACGCCCCGATCGACCTTTTGGTGCGGATCGCGCTCTGTTTACTCGTCAGAAGGCATCGCGGCGTCAGCGACCGCGTCGGCGCCGCTCGCCTCGACGACCATCGCATCCCACTGGTCCAGATCGTAGCGCTCGATGAACCAGGCCACCTCCTTGGCGTAGCGACGGTTGGAGGCGTACTTGGGCGCCACCGCCGCGAGGTAGGCCTCCCACTCTGTCCACAAGGGGCGGGCCTTGGCATAGGCGCGGTGGGTGCCGAGGAGCTCGGCGTGGTGCGCCACGCTGGCCTCCCAACTGCCATAGGTGCGGTAGCTGGTGCGCTTGCGCGTGTTTCCGTTGTTGGGGAAGTAGCGCACGCTGTTTTTGGCGCCGCCGCCCTTGATGCCAAAGAGGTTGTTGTGCTCGCGGCTGAGCTTGGAGCGGCCCCAGGCGCTCTCCAGGGCCGCCTGTCCCAGCGAGACGCTCGGCGGGATGTGGAACTGCTGGGCCGACCGCACCGCCGCCGGCGCGATCGCCGCCAGGAACTCGCCGCGGCTGCCCTTGGGCCAGCGCTCCCGCGCCAAGGCCACGAGCCCGGTCAGCGCAGCCTCTCCAAGGGGAGAGGAGGGCCCGCGAACATAGAGAAGATGCAGGTTCTCGCGCACCTCGGCCGAAGAGCCCCCTTGACGGGCCGCGGCGAGGAGGGCGATGTCGGCCGCCCGCTCGCGCACACCTGCGAGCCCCACCGGCTCGATCTCGGCCGCGCCGGCCGGACGCAGGCGGCGGTCGAGGGCCTGGGCAAAGGCGTTCTCGGCGAGGCGCTCGGGCTGGCTGGCCGACCAGGTGAAGCCCACCGCGAGGCTGCCGACGAGCAGCAGCACCAGGAGCTGCAGGCGGGCCCGAAGACGGGGAACACTCGATGAAGCCTCAGCCCCCGTCTTGACCTGGCAAGACCTCGATTCAGCCGCATCTCCCTCGTTCTTGTGGCGAGGGGTGCGGCCCCCGCTCATGGTGCAATCATCCAGGGCGCGCGGGCGAGCGGCTGCGAGGGGATGGGCATGGCGAGCGCGTCCTCAACTTGTTTGGAGATCATAGCAACAGGCCGTGGAACCTTTCAAGGTCTGCCCCCCAGAAAGTTCGGGGCGCGGACCCAAAACGCCGCGCCCCGCGCCGCGTAAGATGGGCGGCGCAGCCCATGCCCTTGATCCCCGCCCTCTTCGCCGCCGCCCTGGCCCAGACGCCGCCGCCCCTGGTCGGCGGTCGCCCCGCCGACGCGCCGGCCTCCGTGGGCGCCCTCTACGCCGAGGTCGACGGCAGCCGGGTCTCCTTC
The DNA here is from genome assembly GCA_040376505.1 of Alphaproteobacteria bacterium. Lineage (GTDB taxonomy): Bacteria > Myxococcota_A > UBA796 > UBA796 > UBA2385 > JBEIQK01. Next base: position 3,159 of record JBEIQK010000645.1, read on the forward strand.
TGCACCGCCAGCCTCCTCGCCGACGACCTGCTCCTCACCGCCGGGCACTGCCTGCCGGTGCTGGCGGAGGCCCGCGACCAGGGCCTCGCGGTGGGCGTGGCCTTCGGCGAGCGGCTGTCTGAGCCCGAGGGGCTGCTCACCGGGCGACTCGGCGAGGGCCGGGCCCACCCCCAGTGGAACGAGGACACCCTGGAGCATGACCTCGCGCTGATCGAGCTCATCGACGAGGTCGCCGTGGAGCCGCTGCCGCTCTTCGCGGGCGACGCCGAGACGGCGGTCGGTCAAAGCCCGGCGCTCACCTTTGTCGGATGGGGGACCACCGGCGACCTGCGCCGCGACGGCGGCGTCCGCCGCAGCGTCACCCTGCCGGTGGAGGGGCTTTCGGAGCTCTTCGTCTACACCTTCGACGCCGCCCAGGGCCACAACCTGTGCAGCGGCGACTCCGGCGGGCCGGGCCTCGTCGAAGAAGACGGCCAGCTCTACCTCGTCGCCGTGGCCTCCCTCGTCTTCGCCGATCGGCCGGGCGGCTATGCCTGCGCCGGCGGCCACGGGCGCTCGGCCCGCATCGACGTCGATCAGCGCTGGATCACCGACGCCATCGACCCGCTGAACGCCGGCGGCGCGCTCTTCGACGGCGCGGGGCCCGCGACAGCGGCCGATGGGGGCTTCACCGACGGCGCGGCTGGCTGTCAGGCCCTGCCACTCGACGAGAATTCACCCGGGCAGGCCCTCGTC
>JBEIQK010001035.1:0-1926 GCA_040376505.1 Alphaproteobacteria bacterium
ACCTACGATGTGGTGGGCGAAGTGCGCGTGGGCGGCACGATCGACAAAAACGCGCAGCTCGACTACGCGTTTCACGAAGAGAAGACCGGCAACGACGCCTTCTCCTACAGCTTCGACGGCGAGATCGGCGGCCGGGAGTGGACGGAGACCGCCGAGGGCCGCGAGCGCGAAGAGCCGAACCCTTAGGCGAGGCGCCGCCGCCGGGTGAGGGCGACCAGCGCCAGGATCGCGAGGCCGACGCCGCTTGGAGAGGCCCCCAGCCCGCAGATCACCACGGCATCGGCCTGATCGGTGCCCGGCGCCAAGGGCAGCGCGCCATCGCGGCCCAGGTCGGCGTGGTCCAGGGGCTGGGCGCCCGGGTTGTCCACGCCGCTGCGCACATGCACGGTCCACTCCAGGTAGGCCTGGCCGCCGTCGCCATCCTCCACCGAGAGGCGGAAGGGCCAGTCGCCGGCCTGGGCCTCGCCGGGGGTCCAGGCGAAGGCGCCGGTCGCCTCGTCGAAGGTGGCGCCCTCGGGCACCGAGCTGAGGCCCCAGGAGAGCCCGTCGCCGCCGGGATCGCTGCCCACCGGCGCGAAGACGTAGACGTCGTGGACGGAGATCTCGGTGCTGGGGCTGCCGCTGATCGAGGGGGGTTGGTTCTCGACCGTGACGCGCTGGCTGAGGGTGTCGAGGCCGCCGTCGTCGTCGGTGACGGTCACCTGCACGTCGACGGCCTCGTCGCCGTCCACGTCGAAGGTGGCGTTGACGCCCTCGGCGCTCTGGCCGTCGGAGAGCGACCAGGCGACGGTGTGGCTGTCGGTGGCCTCGGGGTCCTGGTAGGCGACCGAGACGGTGAGGGTGCCGCCTTCGTCCACCGTCTCGGGGGCCTCAATGCGCAGGATCACCGGCGGGGCGTTGTCGAGGGTGACCTCGGTCGAGTCCTCGGCGTCGATGTAGTAGGAGCTCGACCCCAGGCTGACCTCGCAGCGCAGCACGAGGCGCACCGTCTGGGTGAGGGGGCCGTCGAGGCCGTCGGTCTGCCAGACATAGGCCGGATCGACGCTGTAGGTCTCGTCGATGGTGCCGTCGTTGTCGCAGTCCCAGGCGTAGCGCACGGCGCTGCAGAGGCTCACGTCGGAGGCGCTGGCGTCGAGGGTGACCTCGCTGCCGGCCACCCCGGTGTAGGGGCCGCCCGCGTCGGCGACCGGCCCCGCCCAGGCCGCCTCGCCCCAACCGAGCAGCAGCGTCAGGCCGAACCCGAAACGACCCCGCCGAGGGGCCTCCGCCAGGGAGGGATGGGTCATGATGAACTCCGCGCAGGCAGTGTACCCTGTTTTTGTGGCCATTCGGACAGCGAAGGTCGGCGGGTTAGGGCCCGCGCGTGTCGCAGGTCACGCGGCGCCGCCGCCCATTCCTGCCCCCCTGAGGCCCCCTGATGATCCGCAAATTGGCATCCAAGCTCCTCGGCAAGCTGCGCGGCTCCGCGCCGGCCGCCCCTGCCGCTCCCGTCGCCCGGCCAGCCGCCCCCAAGGCCGCCGAGCCCGTCGCCGAGGCGGAGAGCCTCGCCCGCATTGAGGCCGGGGCCCAGGAGGTGAAGGAGCGCATCGACGCCGGCGAGCCGGTGGTGCTCCTCGACGTGCGCACCCCCGGCGAGACCGCTGGCGGCATCATCCCGGGTGCCATCCTCATCCCGCTGGACGAGCTGGAAGCGCGCTGGGTGGAGATCAAGGACAAGAACGAGATCGTCTGCTACTGCGCGGCGGGGATGCGCTCGCTGCGCGCCGCCACGATGCTGCGCGAACGAGGGGTCTTCAACGCCACCAGCCTCGAAGGCGGGGTGGGCGCCTGGAAGCAGCTCGGCGGCCAGCTCAAGCCGCCCCCGCGGGCATGAACCCCCTCGTCCTGCGGCCCCTCGCAGCGCCCGTGCTCGAGCGGGCCGCGGCG
>JBEIQK010000941.1:0-2341 GCA_040376505.1 Alphaproteobacteria bacterium
CCTCGCCCCGAGTGAGGCCGCGCGCCGTCACAGTTCAGACGTCTGAACTGTGACGGCGCGCGGCCTCACTCGGGGCGAGGCCCAGGCCGAGGCTACGCTGGGCTCACCTTCCGGGCCTGGACCTCCGACGACGCCCATGGGGCCGCCCCTTTGTCCGGACTCGACGAGACCCGGTGCCAGGTATCTTGACTCCCGATCTGGCTCCAGGTACCCCGCTCAGGCTGCGGACCTTTGGCCTCCCCACTCATGCCAGGCACGGCTCCGAGCTCGCCGAAAGCCCCTTCAGTCCTGCGACATCGCGCGGTGGATGGCCAAGGCCTTGGAGGGGCGGGCCGGGGTGAATGGCCCATGGAGAAGAGCGGCCGTTCGACGCGCACGATCGCCAGCCTCTTGGCTCACGCCCACTGTCGTCGGCCGCGAGCCGCGACGCGCCCAGCGCGTGGATTGACCTTTGACCGGGATGCGTGGATCCAGACCTGAAGTTAGGAAAACTGGCTCCTGAGTCCGGCGCTGATCGTGAGACGGCCGTCGAACACCGTGCACAGGTGCATGCGGCCGGGGCGGAGAGATCAGCGCCACCAGCGGGGAGAAGCGCTCCTCCGTGGTAAACGAGAGGGCCGGGACCTGCGGTGGGGTCAATCCCCCGTCCACCTTCTGCCGTTCATGGGACCTGTCCCCTCCCTCCCGATGTGCTCCCGCGCGGTCTCCTCCTTTTCGGCTGCTGGCTTTCGCTTGGCCCCCTCTCAACGAGCTCACCCCACGGTGACCCAAACCGCCTCCACGATCGGATTTTCGATCTTCTGGTAGGCGAGCGCCGAGCGAAGGTACCGAAAGAACTTCCGGTAGCACTCCATGAAGACCTTTCCTTCGAGGAGGTAGATCAACACGCTGAGGTCAGCGGCGACGCGGCGCTTCCAGGGGCCGACACCCAGGATCTCCCGGGTATGGCCCGGCCACAGGACGAAGGCCTCCGGAAACGCTTCGGAGTTCGTCAGCGCGTGTACCTCCGCAGCGCTCTGACAGGCCTCCAAGGCGACCAGGAAGGCCTCGGCTTCAGGCCGGCTCTCCTCGCGGGTCATGGCCCGCTGATGACGAAGGAAGTCGGCGAAGCCCTGGGTGAGGAGGCGCTCCTTGATGCGCCAAACGTGCTCGGCCTCCGTCTCTTCTTCGTCGAACAGGTGCAGCCCGAGCTCTTCCTGCAGGGCCTCCCGCAGCTCGACAAGGCTGAGCTTGGAGCGTTCGAGATGCGCTTTCGCGACCCGCACCTCCGTGCAAACGCCGATCTGGATGTACTGTCCCATGGCTGCCTCGCTGGACTTCTCGGATGCGCTCAAGCTACCCGGTGCACAGGCCCCGCTCCACCCCCGTTTGTACGCTCCGGCTGAACCCCAGCCGCACGATCCCCAGCCGCAGGTGATGGGAGCGCATGGACCCTCGCCCCTCACACATCGACGCTGGCAAACTCCTCCGCCTTCTTCGGCTGCGCAGCCAACCAGGCCTCCCGAGACCACTCTCGTGCTCCGTGTTCGGACTGACCCCGAGGAGGCGGGCCACCTCGCGCGCGCCGGTCCCGAGCCGGTGCAGGCGCACCCGTTCTTGAAGTTGATGCATGTCCTTGCACTTTCGGCTCATGACGAGCTCCTGGATTGGGAGGCGCATCATGGTTCGAGCCGTGGTCACTTTGGCCGCCCCGACTGCGGTCACTTTGGCCGCCCCGACTGCGGTCACTTTGGCCGCCCCGACTGCGGTCACTTTGGCCGCCCCGACTGCGGTCAAATAGGGCGGTCTGTGACGCGGGATCAAGGGCTTTGTTAACGTTCACGGCGCAGAATTCCACTGGCCCGAGGAGCCCTGGAGCCTCCCCGACACCGCCCCCGGCGAGCCCGATCCCACCCGGGAGCGCATCGATGTCCGCCCTGGCGGAGACCGGATCTGCGCCGTCCTCGACCTGCTCGCCCCCGATGGCACCCCCTCTTGGGTCCTAATGTGCGCGGCCGACGCCCTCTGGCTGGAGTTGGTGGCGATGGAGGCCGATCCAAACAGCGCCTCGTCCACCGAGGCTGTCGCCTTCGTGTACGAGGGGGTAGCGATTCGTTTTGGCGTACCGGATCACCCGGTAGCACTCGGCTCGCTGGGGTTGACGGAATTAGCAGCCGCCCTGCGGCCCTTGCTGATGGGCCTGTAGCAGTCCGCCTGATCGCGGGGCGCCTGCATCATCTCACACGCGGGTAAGACCAGACTTCACGTCGCATTCCCTCCCTCCCCCTGGTGGGGGGAGGTGGCGCGGAGCGCCGGAGGGGGACCCCGAGCCGGCCCAACGCCAGGCGGCAGTCGTGCAGCC
>JBEIQK010000504.1:0-4892 GCA_040376505.1 Alphaproteobacteria bacterium
CCCCAGCGCGGCCGACGCCGCCGCGCCGTAGGCCCGCCCCGCCGTGTCGATCGCGCCGACGGGGCTCTCCGCTGCGCCCCGCGGGGTCGAGGTGGCCCTGTGGATCGGCGCCGGGCTGCTGCTGCTCGCCGGCTGGGCGGCCTTTCACTTCCTCTGCGACGACGCCTACATCGCCTTTCGCTACGTCGCCGCTCGTCAGGCCGGCTGGGGCTACACCTGGAACCCGCCGCCTTTCCCGGCGGTGGAGGGCTACAGCAGCTTCCTGTGGATTTTGATCCTCGACGCCGTGCAAACGCTGACCGGCGCGTCGCCGCCCCAGTCTGCGCCGGTCCTCTCGCTGATCTGTACGGCCGCGACGGCCTGGTCGGTGGGTCGCTTCGCGATGCGCCTGCCGCTGCCGGCGTCCTATGCGCCGCATCGCCTCCCCCTGCTGGCCCTGCTGCTGGCCCTGCCGCTCACCAACCGAACGGTCTTCGCCTGGGCCAGCTCGGGGCTGGAGACCGCCCTGTGGATGCTGCTGGTCGCCCGCTGGGCCGTCGCCGCCCTCGACGACCGCCGCGGCGCCTTGGCCGGCTACGCCGCCCTGATGAGCCTCGCCCGGCCCGACGGCCTGCTCTTCTTCGGGGCCACCGCCCTGTGGATCGCCCTGCGCGCCCTGCGCGACCGCCGGCTCCCCGCGAGCCTGCTGGCCGGGCTGCTCGTCGGGGCCCACCTGCTCTGGCGCAAGCTCACCTACGGGGCCTGGGTGCCCAATCCCTACTTCGCCAAGGTCGGCGCCGGGTGGCCCGAGGCCGGCCTGCGCCACCTCGCCTACTTCGCGCTGGAGTACGCCGCCTTCCTCTGGCCGCTGCCCATCGGCCTGGCCGCGCTGCGCGTCGGCCGGTCGCTGCCGGCCGGCCTGCTCCTCGTGGTGGGCGCCGTGGGGGCGCACCAGGCCTACTATGTGCTGCGCGTCGGGGGCGATCACTTTGAGCACCGCATCTTCCTGCCCCTGATCTGGCTCGGCTGGGCCGGCCTCGTCGCCGCCCTGCCCCGTCTGTTTGCGCTGCCGCGTCAGGGGCTGCTGGTGGGGGGCCTCGCCCTGGCCCTCTCCTGGCCGATCCCCTGGACCCACCACATCCAGACCCGGGATCTGTCCACCCGCGCGCTGACCCACGCGCTGATCGAGCCGATGGCGCCCCATCTTCCGGCCCTCGGCCCCTGGGTCGCCGCCTGGGACGCCCACCAGGCCTGGCTGATCCCCCGGATGATCGCCTTGCGGCACGCCGAACACGCCGTGCTGGGCGCGCTGCAGGCCCGGCGCTACCCCGATCCCGCCCGCATCGCCCTGGGTGGCCTCGCCCAGGGTGGGGTGGTGGTCGCGGCGCGTTCGGTCGATGGCGCCGCCCACATCGAGCTCCAGCGCGATCCAGCCCCGCTGTGGCAGGACTGGCCGGTGATCGATCTGGGCACCGCCGGGGCGGCCTGGTTTCTGTTTCCTCTGCCAGTGATCGACCGCTACGGTCTCAACGACCCCCTGATCGCCCAGGCCGGCTACCGCACTTCCGAGCGCATCCACGCCCATGAGGTGGTGCCCCCCGCCGGCTACATTGACTGTTTCGCCCCCAATGCCTACATCGCCCTGATCCTGCGCCGGTCTGACACCGGCGCCGCCGTGCGGGTCGTCACCCCCGACCCGGGCTGGTCGCGCAGCATCGACGTGAACAGTCCCGGTCTGCCCCTGCCCGCCGAGTTCGCCGACAGCGGCCTCGTCGGAGAGTTGGGCCTGCTCCTCGTCGAGCGCCCTCAGCCCTTCGGCGCCGCCGGCGTCAGCGACTGTTTGGCCCGAAGCTATGACCAGGGCCCCGAGCCGGCCAGCGCCCAACTGAGCGTGAGTGCCGTCCAGGCCTTCGCCGCCGAGTCGGCCCGCGCCCGGGCCCGCCTGCGCTCCAGCCCTTAGCCGCCGACGTCTGACAGATCGATGGCGAAGGCGTAGCGCGACGAGGCGAACTCGGTGGCCGACCACATCCGGCCGGTGAGGGGCTCGATGGCGAGGTCCTCGGGGCCGTAGGTCCAGGTGTAGCCCGTCGAGCCGCTGGTGTTGACGTGGTAGAGCTTGCCGTAGGAGCCCGACTGGCTGCTGCAGGAGAGCCAGGTCTCGCCATCGTAGGAGGCCGCGCCCTGCATCCGGTCTTGCTGGGCGACGTAGGCCTCGGTGGCGGTGGTAAACGCCCCGCCCGCCAGCAGCCCGGTGCTTGCATCGAGCGGCCAGCGCACCAGCTTGCCAGCGATGCTGCTGGATTCGTACTCTCCGGTGAGCAGCGAAGGCGGGCTGGTGCTCTGATCGAGGCCGACAAAAGAGAACTTTGTGTCGCAGCCGCAGTCGGGCAGGCGGTAGCGGGAGACCTGGGGCAGCACATATTCATAGCCGTAGGCTGAACAGTCGCCGGCGCTGTCGCAGCCGATCTCGGTGGCGTAGCTGTTGACCTGCAGGATGCGGCGGGTGTCGAAGACGCGCAGCCCGTAGCTGGTGTCGGCCACATAGAGGTAGTCGCCCACCCAGGCGATGCCGCCCGCGTGAACACTGACAATCCCATAGGAGGGGGCGCTGCTGCTGCCGCTCGGCTTGACCAGCAGCACGTTGCGGTAGTTGACATCGGAGGTGGAGGAGACATCGGCGAAGCTGATGCGCACCCCGCGGTCATCCTCGCTGCCCGAGGGCTCGTAGTGCCAGGAGACCAGCACGATGTCGAAGCCGTCCTTGAGCCCGCTGGGATCGGCGTCAAAGGAGCCCGACACCCCCTGGGGCCACCAGACTGAGCTGGTATTGTCGTCGGAATTCCAGTCGAAGCCCCAGACAAAGCCGGTCGCCCGGCTCATTGTGCTGGCGCTCACCGGATCGCCGTCTCGGTTGAGGTTGCCCATCACGTCGGTGAGCGTCACCGGGGTCATCTTGGTGCCGAGCGCGGTGATCAGCGCGTCGGTGGTGGCCCAGGTGTCCTCGTCGTAGAGCACAAAGCCCGAGGCCGTGATCGGGTAGAGCCCGCCGCCCTCGGAGAGCGAGAGGGAGCCCGTGTTGACGCAGGAGGGCGGGCTGCTGGGGTCCAGCGTGCTGTCGCAGTTGTCGTCGACGCCGTTGCAGACCTCGGTGGCGCCGGGAAAGACGGCGCCATCGCCATCATCACAGTCGCTCGCCCCCGCGGCGGCGGCGGCGGGCAGGTCGCAGGCGAGCAGGGGCGCGGCGGGGTCGCCAAAGCCGTCGCCGTCGAGGTCGGCATACCAGGTCGACGCGGTGGTCGTGTCGACCGTGTCGTCGGCGTCATCGGCGAGGCCATCGCAGTCCTCGTCGGTGTCGAGGTCGTCGCAGCGCTCGGTGGCCGCGGGGTGGATGTCCGCCCGCAGGTCATCGCAGTCGGTGGGGTCCGACACAAAGCCATCGGGGGCCGAACACGAAAAGGCCGGGTTGAAGGCGTCGCCAAAGCCGTCGGCGTCGGCGTCGGCGAAGAACTCGATGAGCGAGGCGGCGTCGACGGAGTCGTCGTCATCGTCCATGATGCCGTCGCAGTCCTCGTCGCGGTCTTCGGGGTCACAGACCTCCACACCCTCGGGCGAGACCTCGGCCCGCTGATCGTCGCAGTCGGTGGCGTCGGTCACCCAGCCTGTCGTGGGTCCGCAGGCCAGGGTGGACTGTGTCGTATCGCCAAAGCCATCGCCGTCGCTGTCGGCGAAGACCGCGACGGCGTCGATGGCGTCGGACTCATCGACGAGGCCGTCGCAGTCATTGTCGAGGCCATCACAGGCCTCAGACCCCGGCTGGCAGGCCCCCTCGCTCCCTCCGCCCAGGCTGGTCTTCTCGGAGAAGGGGCTGGAGCAGGCGGCGAGGAGGAGCAGGGCAGGGGCGCGCATGGGCATCCATCATGGGAATTCCGTCTTACCGTGACGGGCCCCCACCCTCAACCCTTGAAGGTCATCAAGGGCCGCAGCCGGGCCACCACCCCCACGCCGCCCGCCGCCACCTGGGCGTCGATGACGTCGTGAATCGGCTTGTAGCCAGCCGGCGCCTCCTCGATGATCCGCTCGTCGCGCAGGGTGTGGCACTCCACCCCCTGCAGGCCGAGCTGATCGCGGTCGAGGTGGGCCATGTCCATCCGGCTGCGCGACCGCCCGGCCCCGTGGGAGGCCGAGGAGAGCAGCCGGGGCGCGCCCTTGCCCACCAGCAGGAAGGAGCTGGTGCCCATCGAGCCCGGGATCAGCACCGGCTGCCCCGGGCGGGCCGGCGTGGCGCCCTTGCGGGCCACCACGCGGTCGCCCTCGCGCAGGGTGAGGTTGTGCGGCACATCGTAGACCAGCGGCGCGTCGACTTCGCCATAGACCTCGGCGAGCCGCCCTCGGAAGAGCTCGGCCAGCAGGGCCCGGTTGAGGAAGGCGTAGTGGCTGGCCGCCGCCTCGGCCGAGAGGTAGGCGCTGGCCAGCTCGGGGCGCTCGCGTAAACAGATCGGAAAGATCCGGCTCGCCGGAAAGCGGGCCATCTGGGGCCAGGCCTCGCGGGCCCGATCGGCCCACAGGGCGCCCACCGCCTTGCCCACCATGCGCGAGCCCGAGTGGATCATCAGGGCGACCTGGCCCACCTTAACCCCCCACTCCCAGGCCAAGGCCCGGTCGACGATCTCCTCGACCACCTGCACCTCGACGAAGTGGTTGCCGCGGCCGATGGTGCCGAGCCCGTCTTCGCGAACGGTGGCCTCGGCTTCGCGCAGGGCGGCGGGCAGGATCTCGACGTCGCCCGTGCCCAGATGACCGTTTTCAAAGACCCGGTCCAGCTCCTGGCCCAGTCGACCCCAGTCGATGCGCGCGAGGCGCCCGATCGGATGGCGGGCGCCCTCCTCCCAGAAGCCCGGCAGGCCGTCGCGCAG